>NZ_RAWQ01000097.1:0-35532 GCF_003668965.1 Corallococcus sp. AB030 | reverse complement strand
CCGCGGGTGGGGGCGGCGGGTTGCGGGTCTCGGGGTTGTCGGAATTCTCGCTCATGGGGCTCCACGCGTGACGGCCCTTTGAGGGCGGCGGCCTTGAGCGGGCCCGCCGGGGACGTCAGGAAGCAGGTTTTGGGACAGGAAGCCGGACGCGGGGCCTGCGAGAAGGCCGAAACCGCCGGTTCCTGAAACCCCCCGACGGCCCTAGCGCCGGCCGGGAGGCACTGACCACCCTAACAGAGCGCCCGGATGGGGCGCCCGCATTTTCGCCGCCCGTGTGCGCGGCCTGTCCACCGGGAGACCTCCCCGGGGGGCAGGAGGCGTCTCCGGCGCTTGGGGGCACCTCGGGAGGCCGTTCAGCGGATGCGCACGCGGAAGGGCATCATGGCCTTCAGGCCGGGGCGTAGGAGCTCGGGCGAACCCAGCCCCACCTCCCGGGCGAGCACGGACAGGGCCTCCGGCGGGCGCTCTGGCAGCGCGGGCAGCAGCAGCCCCGCCAGCGCGTGCACGCCGGGCTCCCCGCCCAGCCCGGAGAGGAAGCCGCGCGCGTCCCCCATGACGTCCAGGTCCAGCTCCTCCGAAGTAGGCACCTTCGCGCGCTTGCGCGCCGACGCGACGGCCTCCGGCATGCCGCCCAGCCCGTCCACCAGCCCCCGGGCGAGCGCGTCCTTCCCGCTCCACACCCGGCCGCGGGCCACGGCGTCCACCTTCGCCTTGTCCATCTTCCGGTTGCGGGCGACCTCCGTGATGAACGTGTCGTAGGAGTCGTCCACCCAGGTCTGCACCGCGGCCTGCTGCTCGGGCGTCCACGGCTTCCACCACTCCAGCAGGTCCGCCATGTCGCCGCGCTTGAGCGTCTCCTGGTTCACCCCCAGCTTGGTGCCCAGGCCCTCCAGCGCGGGCTTCGGGTAGAAGACGCCGATGCTGCCCGTCAGCGTGGTGGGCTCCGCCAGCACCTCGTCCGCGGCCACCGCCGCGTAGTAGCCGCCGGAGGCCGCCGCGTCGCCCATGGAGGCGATGACGGGCTTGTGCTTCTTCGCCTCCAGCACCGCGCGGTACATCAGGTCCGAGGCCAGCACGTCGCCGCCGCCGGAGTCCACGCGCAGGATGATGGCCACCACGGACGGATCCTCCTGGGCCTCCTGCAGCGCGCGCACCACCGTCTCCGCGCCCGCCACCTGCGCGAAGCCCAGCGGGTCCTCGCGGCTGCGGCCCCCGGTGATGTCGCCCAGCACCGGCACCACCGCGATGCGGCGGCGCAGACCCCAGCGGTCCTCGCGCTCCTCGCGCGGCGAGTACGTCGGATGGAAGCGCATGCCCGGGAACCACTCCGCCACGCGCGCGTCCAGCTCCGTCGCGGACACCACGCCGTCCAGCAGGCCCGCCGCCTGCGCCCGCTTCGAGGACAGGATGCCCTGCGCCCACGCGGCGCGCAGCTTCTCCGGGGGCAGCTTGCGCCCGGCCTCCACGGCCTTCTCGTAGTGCGTCACCTGGGAGTCCAGGTACGCGTCCAGCGTCTCGCGCTCCGCGGGGCTCATGTCGGAGCGGGTGAACTGCTCCATCGCCGTCTTGTACTCACCCACGCGCGCCACGTCCCACGTCACGCCCAGCTTCTCCATGGTGCCGCCCAGCGACGTCACCGTGGCGGACAGGCCGTTGATGGGCAGCGACGCCTCCGTCAGCGCGTAGACGCTGTCCGCCGCGGACGCCACCAGGTAGCTGCGGTCATCTCCGGACAGCATCACCACCACGACCTTCTTGCCCGCCTCGCGCAGCTTGAGCAGCGACTGGCGCAGCTCCTCCGCCGTGCCCCAACCCACGCCGGGCAGGCCCTCCATCTTCACCACCACGCCCTTGAGCCGCTCATCGCGCGTGGCCAGGTCCAGGTACTTCATCAGGCGCAGGTACGGGTCCGCCTCGCTCACGCCCAGGATGGCCAGCGCGGGGCTCACGCCACCAGCCAGCATGTCGTCCAAATCCAGCAGCGCCACCACGCCGCCGCCGCCGTGCAGGGAGCGGTAGCGCTCCGACGACAGGCGCACCTGCAGCACGTGGTCCAGGCCGTTGCCCGCGCCGCCCGCCGCGTACGTCAGGCCCGCGTGGCCCAGGTCCACCGTGGCCGCCAACTGGAGCGCCAGGGGAATGCCGCTGACGAAGCCGTGGGACAGGCCTCCGCTCAGCCTCAGGCCGCGCACCACCTCCGCCTGGAGCGTGTACGTGGCCAGGCCCTCCCGGAAGCCTCCCTCCGCGAAGAGCCAGTCCACGCCCAGCGTGTAGCGCTCACCCAGCGGGCGCAGGCCCAGGCCGAAGTTGTAGCGGCGCTGCAGCTTGAGGCCGTCCTGCTCCGGGGCGTTCAGGTCCTTGGCCACCGCGGCCAGCGACAGGAAGCGGAAGGGGCGCGCGGTGAGGCCCACGTCCCAGCTCGTCAGTCCGCTGATGCGGGGGTCATCCGAGCTGCTGAAGTCGTGCAGCGCGGCGCCCAGCTGCAGCGTGCGAGGCCCCAGCGACAGGCCGAAGGACGTCTTGCGGTAGTCCGGCGCGTTCTGGCCGCGGATCCACTCCAGGGAGAAGCCCGCGCCCAGGCCCAGCAGGCGCGCGCCCAGGAACACGGCGTCGCCCACGGAGTCGGACTGGAGGTTTCGCTCGTGGAGGTAGAAGAGCTGCCCCGCGTCCTGGAACCCCAGGCCGGCGGGGTTGAGGGACAGGGCGGGCGCTTCGTCGATGAGCGCCGCGTTGGTGGGCGGCAGGGTGATGCCCAGGGGCGGGACGGGGGCGCGGTCGACGGCGCCCGTCTGGGCAATCGCGAGGCTGGGGAGGAGGGCGAGCAGCGGCAGGTGGCGCATACGGACCGGGACTCTAGGTGCGAGCCGTCCCGGGACAAGCGCCGCGTGTTACCAGTCCTCGGTACCCGACACGTCGTCCAGCGGATCATCCCCGGAGTGCTTCTTGACGGACTGTCGGGAGTTGCCTCCGCGGTCCTCCGAACCCCAGTCCTCCGCGCCGCTGCGGTTGTCCAGCGGGTCGCGCTTCTTCTGGACCTGTTCGCCCTCGCTGTTGATGAGCTGGTTGGCGATGCGCTCCATCTCCGACTTGAGCTGGCCGTACTCGTCGCCCTGGAGCACCAGCTTGCGCGAGCCCAGGCGCTTGCCGCTCTTCACGTCGAAGAGGCCCACGGCGAGCTCCGTGCCCCGCTCCGGGATGACGCGCACGGTGCCCACCAGCGCCCGGTCCAGGCTCAGCGACTTGCCCAGCGAGACGATGGCGTTGGCCGGCTTGTCGCTGGGGCGGGACACGTCCGGAATCACCTTGTCCAGCTGCGCGTCGTAGGCCTTGTAGGTGGCCGTGGGCGCCAGCGAGGCGACGACGTCCACGTCGTCCGGCGTCACCTCCGCGATCTGCCCGAACTGGCGGAAGCCCGGCCGCTCCATGCGCACCAGGTGCTTGCCCACCGGCAGCGTGGGCAGCGTCAGCGGCGTGTAGCCCACCGGCTCGCCGTCCACGTACACGCGGGCGCCCGCGGGCCGGGACTTGAAGGTGGCGCTGCCGCGCAGCTGCGAGGGACGGCTGGTGGCCACCTGCACGCGCAGGCTGATGAAGTCCCGGCTGAAGCGCTTGGGGTTCAGCTCGAACGTGGGGTTGAGCGCCATCAGGTCGATGAGCAGCAGCTTGGCCTCCTCCACGTCGCCCCGCAGCTGGAGGATGGCGCCGTGCAACGCCAGCGCGTCGCACAGCGGGAAGCAGGACGTCATGGCCGCGACGGAGCCGTCCAGCTCCTTGAGGGTGGCGCGCACCTTGCGCTCCGCGTCCTCGTACTCGCGCGCCTCGAAGGCCTTGACGCTCTCCTCGTAGCCCTTCTTCGCGCGCTGGAAGGACGCCTGCGCGGACGGGTCGTCCGGCAGACCGAAGAGGTCGCGCGGCTTGCGCACGGAGTAGCTGGGGAAGTTGCCGAGCGCGTCGTTCAGGTAGCTCTCCATCTGCACCCCCGAGGACTCGGACGACGGGTCCATGGGGATGAGCAGCGCGGAGATGCGGCCCGCCGGGGGCGAGGATGACAGCGCCAGGGCGGGCAGCAGCACGAGCGCGAGCGGAAGGGCTTTCATGAGGAGTCCTGTGCGCTTGACGTCCGGGCTAGAAGGAAATTCCACCGGGCAGACCGTTCACCGGGTTGAAGCCGGGGCCGCGGTCCGTGGTGGCCACGTACACCACGCCCGCCGTCACGGCCGCCACGCCCGCCGCCGCGGCCCAGAACCAGGGCTTGCGCAGCACGGAGTCGCTGGACACGAGCGGCTCCTTCGACGCGTCCTCGCGGCCCTGGGGCAGCGCGGCGCCGGTGAGGAAGGTGTGCACCTGGTCCGCGGCGAAGTCAGCGCTGCCCTTGCCGTCGCGCTTGCCGAAGTCCACCTCCACGCCGCGCAGGCGGTTCTTGGTGCGCACGTCCCACGCCTGAACCTCGCCGTGCAGCCGGCCCTTCTTGTCCTGGAACGTGGCCGCCAGCACCACGTAGCGCGCGTTGAGCCGCTCGGCGATGGCGCCCACTTCCGGCGGCGTGCCGTTCGCGTCGAAGGCGGCCTCCGTGCCGGCCTTCGTCGCCGCGTCACGCAGCGCGGACAGGCCCGGCGCGGAACCGAGCTTCGTCTTCAGCTCCGTGGGGGCGGACGGCTTCACCTCCACGTACGTCGCGAACGGGGCGTAGCCCGGCAGCACCACCTGCACGGGGTAGCGGCCCGGGGCCAGCTTCGCGCCGGACAGCGGCGTCGTGCCCACGTCGCGGCCGCGCACCAGCACGCGCGCGCCCTGCGGCTGGGTGTTCACCACCAGCGTGCCCTGCGGCTGCGCGTTCAGATCGCTCTGCGCCTCCGAGAACACCCGCTGCACGTCCTGGCCGAAGAGGCCCGCGTCCGGGCGCAGCGACGGCTCCGCGAGGAGCGCGTTCGTGAAGGCCGCCTTCGCGCCCGCCACGTCGCCGTTGAGCAGCTGGGACGCGCCCTGGAAGAGGTACGTCTCACCCAGCTTCTCCGGGCGCAGGTCGCCGGGGCGCTGCACGTAGGCTTCCGCGGCCGCCTTGAACTTCGCCGCGGCGGCGTCCGGGTCCAGGTTGTCGTACGCCGCGCGGCCCTCGTCGAAGAGGGCGTCAGCCCGGGGGTTGCCCTGGGGCTCCGGGGGCGGGAAGGCGGTGGCCAGGTCCACGAACTGGACGTCGCCCGCGCTGCCCAGCCGCCGGGTGAGCGTGTCCTCCAGCTTCGCCGCGGAGTCCGTCGCGGCCGACTGGCGGGCCACGCCAAAGATGGCCACCGCGTTGGACGTCGCCGCGCGCGCCGGAGCCGGAACGTCCGCCAGCTTCTTCGGGGCGGCGGGCGTGGCCGGAGCGACGGGCGCCGGAGCGGCCGCCTGGGGCGCGACGGGCACGTCCGAGTCGGGAGCCGGTTCATCCGGAGGCGTGAAGGTGTCCTCGGGCTCTGCCGCGGGGACCTTCTTGGTGGCGGCGGGGCGCTTCTTCTTCGCGGCGGACTTCCGCTTGGTGGCGGCGTCGGCGGCGGGAGCGCTCAGCATGCAGGCGAGCGCGACAGTCAGGGCAAGGCGGGTGGTGTTCACGATTCGGCGGATGCTAGCCGACCAGCGGGGCGGAAGACCAATGCCTCCCCGGGACGGGTGAACCCGTCCCGGGTGTGCGGGGACTTCCACTTTCTCAGACGTCCAACTCCTGGACCTCGCCCGCCATCTCGGTGATGAACTTGTAACGCGCCGAGACGTCCTTCCCCATCAGGTCATTGATGATGCGGTCGGTCTCCAGCGCGTTGTCGATGGTGACGCGCAGGCTGATGCGGTTCTTCGCGTCGAGCGTCGTCGTCTTCAGCTCGTCGGCCGTCATCTCGCCCAGACCCTTGAAGCGCATGATGTTGGGCTTGGCGTTGCCCTTGGCCTTCTCGCGGATGATGCGGTCGCGGTCCGGCTCGTCCAGGGCCCAGTACGTCTCCTTGCCAATGTCCACCCGGTACAGCGGCGGCTGGGCGATGTGCACGGCGCCCGCTTCAATCAGGGGCCGCAGGTGCCGGTAGAAGAACGTGAGCAGCAGCGTGGCGATGTGGTGGCCGTCGCTGTCCGCGTCCATCAGCAGGAAGACGCGGCCGTAGCGCAGCTTCGTGATGTCGAAGTCGGACCCGATGCCGCAGCCCAGCGCGCTGACGATGTCCTGGAGCTCCTTGTTGGTGGCCACCTTGTCGGTGGACGCCTGCTCCGCGTTGAGCACCTTGCCGCGCAGGGGGAGGATGGCCTGGGTGCGCCGGTCGCGGCCCTGCTTGGCGGAGCCGCCTGCGGAGTCACCTTCCACGATGAACAGCTCGCTGGACGCGGGGTCCGTGGACGAGCAGTCCGCCAGCTTGCCGGGGAGGTTGAGCCGGTGGCTCACCGCGGACTTGCGGCTGATGGCGGCGGAGGCCGCGCGGGACGCCTCGCGCGCGCGGGCGGCCAGGATGATGCGCGCCAGCAGCGCTTCCGCGATGGACTTGTTGTCGTTGAGCCACTTCTCCAGCACCGGGCGGACGGCGCTGTCCACCTGCGCCGTCGTCTCCGAATTGTTGAGGCGGCCCTTCGTCTGCCCCTGGAACTGGGGCTCCACCACGTACACGGAGAGGATGGCGGTGATGCCCTCGCGGATGTCCTCCGCGGTGAGCGACACGCCCTTGGGCGTCAGGCCGTGCGTCTCGATGTAGTTGCGCATCGCCTTGACGATGGCGGCCCTCAAGCCCGCCTCGTGCGTGCCGCCCAGGTTCGTGGGGATGCCGTTGACGTACGAGCGGATGTGCTCGTCCGTGGCCTCCGTCCACGCCAGCGCCACCTCCAGGCGGACCTCGTTGTCGCGCGAGTAGTAGAACGGCGTGCCGCCCACGGGGACGATGGGCTTCTGGCGCTCCGACACGACCTTGGTGAGGTACTCGGCGATGCCGCCGTCGTGCTTGAACGTCTCCGACACGGCGGGCGTGGCCGTCTCGTCCTTCCAGACGACGGTCATCCCCTTGTGCAGGTAGCTCTTCGCCTCCAGGCGCTCGCGCACCAGGGCCGCGTCGAACTTCTGCTTCTCGCCGAAAATCTCCGCGTCCGGCTCGAAGGTGATGGACGTGCCGGTGCCGCGCGCCGGGCCCTCCACCTTGAGGGCGCTGGTGGCCTTGCCGCGCGCGTACGACTGCACGTGGCGCTTGCCGTCCTTCTTGATTTCGATGAGCAGCTTGCTGGTGAGCGCGTTCACCACGGAGCTGCCCACGCCGTGCAGACCGCCCGAGTGGATGTAGTTGCCCTGCTCGAACTTGCCGCCCGCGTGCAGCGTCGTGAGGATGACCTCCACGGCGGGCTTCTTGTGCTTCGGCATCATGTCCACGGGGATGCCGCGCCCGTTGTCCACGACGGTGATGGACTTCGCGCCCTTGTGGAGCGTGACTTCGATGAGGGACGCGAAGCCGTTGATGACCTCGTCCACCGAGTTGTCGACGATCTCCCAGAGGAGGTGGTGGTAGCCCGTGCTGTCGGTGCCACCGATGTACATGGCCGGGCGCTTGCGCACCGGCTCCAGGCCTTCGAGGACCTGGATGTCCGCGCCTGTGTAGGTTTCCTTCTTGGTCGCCATGGCCTTCCCGCTACTCCTTCTTCTCCGGCAGCGGCACGAAGGTGATGGGCTTGGCCACCTCCTTCACCGTGTCGCGCTTGGACATCTCATGGCCCTTGCCGCCGCGGCCCGTCACGGAGAACTTCGCCGGTGACAGGTGCAGCTTGCGGCCCTTCTGCGTCTCGAACTCCAGCACGGCGTCCTTCTGACTGGCCGGCGCCGCGAGGAAGTCCACCACCTTGTCGCCCGCGTCCACCTTGATGACCTGGACGCCCTTGCCGGGGCCCGCCAGCTCATTCACCTCCGCCACCTTGCAGACGAGGGCGTTGGTCTTCTCCGTGAGGACGGCGAGCAGGTCCTTGTCGCCCACCGGCTGCGTGCCGATGATTTCGTCGCCCTCGCCCGTCTTCGCGTAGCGGCGGCCGGCGCGGGTGGACACTTCCGTGTGCGGCGCCAAGAGGAAGCGCAGGCCCAGGCCCTGGCGCGTCACCGCCACCAGCTTCGCCGGCTGGTGCAGGCGGGCATCCTGGGACAGGGCGCCCACCACGCGCTCGCCGTCGTCGAACTTGAACAGCTTCTGCACCGGGTCGCCGTAGCCGGTGGAGGCCGGAATGTCGTTGAAGCGGGTGACGTAGGCGGTGCCGAAGTTGCTGAACAGCACCAGGTTCGCCTTCAGGCTGCCGGCGAGCACCGCCATCACCGCGTCGCCTTCACGCAGGCGGGTGGTGGACGGGTCCTTCACCTCGCGCACGCGCTTGATCCACCCGTCGCGGGTGATCACGACGTGGGCGTCCTCGTCCGCGATGAACGCCTCCGCGGAGAACTCCATCTCTTCTGAGCCCGCGCCGCCAATGCGCGTGCGGCGCTTGTCTGTGTACGCGGCCTTGAGGCCGGACAGCTCGTCGTGGATGACGGTCCAGCGCTTCTTCACGTCCTTGAGGACGCCCTCGATGCGCTTGATCTCCGCGCGCTTCTCCTTGAGCTCCTTCTGGACGATGAGGATCTCCAGGCGGGCCAGCTTGTAGAGGCGCATCTCCAGGATGGCGTCCACCTGGATCTCATCCATCTTGAAGCGCGCCATCAGCTTCTGGGCGGCGTCCTGCTTGCCCTCCGACTGGCGGATGATCCGGATGATCTCATCCAGCGCGTCGTAGGCCTTCTCGAAGCCCTCGAGGATGTGGACGCGCCGCTTGAGCTCCGCCAGCTCGTGCTCGAAGCGCTTGGTGACGATCTCCAGGCGGAAGTCGAGGAAGTAGCGGAGGATGGACTTGAGGTCCAACCGCTTGGGCGTGCCGACGTCCGGATTGTCCGACGGCACGAGGCACGTCAGGTTCACGCCGAAGTTCGTCTGCAGGGGCGTGTGCTTGTAGAGGTACGCCATCACCAGCTCGGGGTTGGCGTCCTTCTTGAGCTCCATGACGATGCGCACGTCCTTGGTGGACTCGTCGCGCACGTCGGTGATGAGCGGCAGCTTGCGCTCGCGCACCAGCTCGCCAATCTTCGCGACGAGCGTGGACTTGTTCACCGTGTACGGGATGGAGGTCACGACGATCATCTGACCGCCGCGCTTGTGCTCCTCCATCTTGTACTCGCCGCGGATGCGGACGGAGCCCTGGCCCGTCTCGTAGATGTCCCGCAGCTCCTTCTTGTCGTTGAGGATCTGCCCGCCGGTGGGGAAGTCCGGCCCCTTGATCCACTTGAGCAGGTCCTTGGTCTGCAGCTCCGGGTCGTTGATGAGCGCCAGGAGCGCGTCCACCAGCTCGCCCAGGTGATGGGGCGGGATGTTGGTGGCCATGCCCACCGCGATGCCGGTGGTGCCGTTCATCAACAGCTGCGGCACGCGCGCCGGGATGACGACGGGCTCGTCCCGGGTGCCGTCGTAGTTGGGGCGGAAGCGGACCGTCTTGCTGTCCAGCTCACCCAAGAGCTCCGTGGCCAGCTTCTCCAGGCGGCACTCGGTGTAGCGGTAGGCGGCGGCGGAGTCGCCGTCCAGCGAGCCGAAGTTGCCGTGGCCGTCCACCAGCGGGTAGCGCAGGGAGAAGTCCTGCGCCATGCGCACGAGCGCGTCGTAGATGGCCGTGTCGCCGTGCGGGTGGTAGCGGCCCATGATGGCGCCAACCACTTGCGCGCACTTCTGGTACTTCGTGTCGAACGACAGGTTCAGGTCGTTCCACATGCCGTAGAGGATGCGGCGCTGCACCGGCTTGAGGCCGTCGCGCACGTCTGGCAGGGCACGCGAGGTGATGACCGACAGGGCGTAGTTGAGGTACCGGCGGCGCGCTTCCTCGGCCAGGCCCGCGGGCAGGCTGTCCCCGCCACCAGCGCCGGACCCGCCGCCGCCGCCGCCCTTTCCTCCGCCCCCTGCCGGGCCTCCCTGCTTCTTGCGCGACTTCGTTTCGGCTTCTGCGAGCATGGTCATGGAATCCAGATGGGTTTCACACGGGCCGACCGGCCGGGCGTGACGCGGCGCGCGGGCGTCACGCCGTGCGCGCTGCGACTACCAGTCGGGTGGGACCCTCGACGTCAGATGGGCCGGACTACCATGGGCCTCTGACATTGAGAACGAATTCGGGAGGTTGCAGCGGCTCCAGCCCGGAACTTCTGCACGTCCGTACAGTCCTATGCCTGCTTGAAACCCACCGCCAACCCCCCGGAATTCCGAGGGGAGTGGGGGCAGGGCCTGGCCGGCGGGCTGCTGGGACTAGCCGTTGTCGCCGTTGGGGTTGGCGCGGGGCTTCTTGCCCTCCGCGTCAGGGGCGCGGCCCCAGCCGCGGCCGCTCTTGAAGATCTGCACGCCCCGGCCGGAGCCGCCACCGGCCATCCCGTTGATGGTGGCGGTGAGGGCCTTGCTGCCCGGCGGGTGGTAGATGACGCGCACCTTGCGGGCGGAGGGCAGGAGCGCGCTGGTGGCGTCCACCAGCAGGTAGACCGTGGTGCCGTCCGTCTGGATGCGCTCCGGGTCCTGGCGGTTGTTGAGGTCCGCGAGCAGCTCGCCCGCGTCCGCGCTGGTGGCGTCCGAGCTCAGCTGGCGGATCTTCACGCGCAGGGTCATCTCTGGAGGCGCGTCCTGGCGCTTGTACTCCCGCACGCCTTGGATGACGACCGCCAGGTCGGCGCCGTTCTCCGGGGCCTTGTTGGCGTCCAGGTGGAGGCCGGACTGGACGCTGGAGTCGGTGTCCAGGAAGAGGGTGACGTTGGCGCAGCGCTGCTTGCACTCCTCGCCGAAGGGGTCCTTGTTGAACTTCAGGCGCATGGCGAAGTCGCTGCCCTGGGGCCCGATGGTGGCATCCACGATGACGGGGCGCTCATCGTCCGGTGACGGCTTGTAGCGGAAGGTCGAGGTGGACCGCCCCGCGGCGGAGGTGGACGCGCTGACCAGCAGCGAACAGGCGAGCAGGGTGGGCAGGCGCTTCACGGACTTGGACCTCCTGACGGCGTGGGGCATCAAAAAGAGGCATTCAAAGGGAACTGGCCCCGGGCCGGCAAGCCTGGGGCGTAGAGTGGCCGTCTGGAGGACAACCATGCCCACACCGTACGTGCGTCAGCTCAAGCTCGGACCGATGGACAACTTCGTCTACCTGGTGGGTCCCCAGGACGGCCCGGAGGTGGTGGTGGTGGATCCGGCCTGGGACGTGCCGGCCATCGAGGCGGCGGTGGCGCAGGACGGCAAGCGCGTGGTGGGCGCGTTCGTGTCGCACTGCCACGGCGACCACATCAACGGCCTCGACGAGCTGCTGTCGCGCCATGACGTCCCGGTGTACGCGCAGGCGGAGGAGGTCGCCTTCTCCAGCGAGCTGCGCAAGCGTGGGGGGGACGCGCTTCGGTCCCTGAGGGCGGGCGACGCGGTGCCGGTGGGCGCGCGCACGTTCCATGCGCTGCACACGCCCGGGCACACGCCGGGGTCGCACTGCCTGCTGGCGGAGGACGCGCTCGTGTCCGGGGACACGGTCTTCATCAACGGGTGCGGCCGGTGCGACTTCCCGGGCGGCAGCCCGGAGGACATGTACCGCTCGCTGTCGCAGGTGCTGGCGAAGGTGCCGGACACCGCGCGGCTGTACCCCGGGCATGACTACGCGGACGTGCCGGTGGCCCAGATGGAGGCCATCCGCCAGAAGAACCCGTACTTCGGCTTCCCGGACATGGCGTCGTTCGTGGCCTTCCGGATGCGACCGCGGCGGTGACTCTCCACGTCCGGGCGTTTCTGACACCCTCGGAGATTTCGCGTACGGGCGCACTCGCGACAGTCTTGAAGTAAACTCAAGCCAGGGAAGCTCGGAAGAGGGCTCCCGCTGCCTTGAGGGGACGCGCGATGCCCGTGGAGATCAGCTCGGTCGCAGTGAAGGATGCGGACGCGAAGACGTGGGCGGACGGCGCCTACTCGTACGCGCGGACGACGGACCGCACCCGGCTGGCCCACCTGACGAAGGTGGGGTTGCGCAACACGCTCCGGTCGTGGATCGCCTCGAAGCCGTGGTCGTTCCCCAAGGGCACGAAGCTGGGCTCCTTCGAGCCCACTTTCGGCATGACGAACACCGCGCCCAAGGCCTACTGGAAGGCCTTCGCCAGCAAGGGCGAGTTCTACATGCACCTGATGTACGAGGCCGACGCCCGCTGCCAGCGCAACCGCGAGCTGGAGCAGGAGCTGGCCGAGGACGTCCTGGAGCATGCCCGGACACGCCAGACGCTGAATGACCTGCGCAGGGCGCTGGGGCAGTACCTCTGGGAGCACGACAGCTGGAGCGGGACCATCAGCCATGTCGTGCAGACGTACTCGCCCTTCAACCTGCTGCCCAACATGACGGGCAGCTACAACGAGGCCAACTCGTACCCGGCCTACGAGCGCCGTCAGTGGGAGAAGCTGGGCGGCAACCTCAACCCCATCAACCTGGTGATGAACCTGACGGCGCAGCCGCTGTACGACTACAGCGTGCGCAGCAAGGACCGGGTGAGCCTGAGCTATGACCGGCGGGACTTCTCCGTCGCGGAGAACGTCGCCATCCTCCACGACCTCAAGGAGCTGTTCAGCCCCATTGGCAACAGCCGGGCCATGATCTCCATGCACAAGGAGCTGGTCCCGCATCCCTACCAGGGGGCGACGAGCCCCGCCCGGCCCAGGCGTTGGACGACGGACGGCGCAGCTCGCGCGAACGTGCTCAAGAAGGACCTCACGCGCTACACCGGGGATCCGCACACGGAGCGCCGGCAGGTGGCCTGGGATCAGGGGCGCAAGGGCGCGGGCACGCGCAACGAGGACTCGCCGGACACGGAGACGGCGCGAGAGCACCACATGCCCATCGAGACCGGGCGCTCGCACACGGCGGCCCGCCTGTTCGAGATGGTCGCCCTGCTGCGGCCCGCGAATGGCGCGGGCCCGGTGGCAACCCAGCTCTTCGCGGACCGGATGAAGGCCATGGCCTTCGGCATCTTCGGGTACTGGAACGCGGACCAGTCCGTGGGTGGCTACCCCAAGAGCCTCACGCCGGTGCACACCTACCACGAGGTGATGGACCCGGCGGAGGACTACCTGATGGACATCTACGAGCACCCCTTCACGTACGACGACGTGATCGCCTGGCTGGGGACCTGAGCGCCCGCTCGGCTCACACCCGCCGCGCGCGGGCCATGGGCGGCATCTTCACGCCGCCGCCCGGCTTCGCGTGCATGGCCCAGTACGCGGACACACCCAGCAGGGCCAGCGACAGCAGCGTCCACAGGGCCGCCCAGACGATGGATGGCACCCACGTCTCGCTGGCGAGGATGGCCGCGTCGCTCTGCGCGCGCACCGCGCTGTTCCACAGGTCGTCCCTCAAATCGAAGATGACGTAGAGGGCGGTGAAGGCCGCGAGGAACAGGTTGAGCGCGTCCACCAGCCCCGTGGGCAGGAAGCGCGCACCCAGTCCCATGGCCAGGGCCATGCCCAGGCAGAAGGCCAGGGTGAACGGGTCCCCCGCGTAGAAGAAGCCCATCACCGCCAGCCACACGGACGCCGCGCCCATCACCGCGCGGCCCAGCCGGAACCGGAACGTGGCCAGCATCAGCCCCGCGCCCGCCACCGCGCTGCCCAGGTAGCCCGCGGACGACACGATGACGCGGTTGAGCACGCCCGGCGGCAGGCGGGAGAGGCAGCTGCCTCCCTCGTTCACCTGGAGGTGCACCCGGTCCACCGAGCCCCCCACGAGCAGTGAGGCGATGGCATGCCCGCTCTCATGCATCATCACCACCAGCACCTTCACCGGCCACAGCACCGGCGAATACCAGAAGTACCAGGACGCCCCCATCAAGAGCAGGAGCAGCGCCAGCCTTCCAAAATCCAGTGTCGCCCCGCTCGCGGTCCGCATCGCTGGTCCCCTCCTGCCTGGACACCGGAACATCCAAGCGCGTTCCATCTTCCGCGAAAACGCGCCCCCCGGACACCGGAACGGTCGCGCCGGGGCGGCGGACGGAGTAGGGAAGGGTCACCATGAAGAAGACGCTCCTTCTCCTCGCGCTCGTGGCAGCCCCGGCCTTCGCCGGGGAAGGGAAGTGGACCCCCCAGCAGGTGCTGGAGCTGAGCCCTGCCTGGCTCAAGGCCCAGGGCCTCCAACTGCCACCCAACAAGCTCTGGGACCCCAAGCGGGGCACGGGCCTGCTGGCGGGCACGGTGAACACCGGCGGCTGCTCCGGGTCGTTCATCTCCGCCTCCGGCCTCATCATCACCAACCATCACTGTGCCTTCTCCATCATCCAGGAGCACAGCTCCCCGCAGAAGGACCTCATCACCGACGGCTTCCTCGCGAAGAGCCAGTCGGAGGAGCTCCCGGGCAAGGGCTCGCGCGTGCAGGTGCCGCGCGGCTTCAAGGACGTGACGGCGGAGATCAACGGCGCCGTGCCGCAGGGCGCGGACGACCTCGCGCGCTACAAGGCCATCGACCGCAAGCAGAAGGAGCTGGTGGCCGAGTGCGAGAAGCGCCCCGCCACCCGCTGCCAGGTGGCCACCTTCGACGGCGGCGTGAACTACACGCTGGTGGACGCGGTGGAGTTGCAGGACGTGCGCCTGGTCTACGCGCCGCCGCGCGCCGTGGGTGAGTACGGCGGCGAAGAGGACAACTGGATGTGGCCGCGCCACACCGGTGACTTCGCCATCATCCGTGCGTACACCGCGCCGGACGGCGCCTCCGCGGCGTTCAGCGACAAGAACGTGCCCTACAAGGCGGAGTTCTTCTTCCCCCTGTCCACCGAAGGCGTGAAGCCGGGCGACTTCGTGATGGTGCTGGGCTACCCGGGCAGCACCTACCGCACG
Organism: Corallococcus sp. AB030; assembly: GCF_003668965.1. Taxonomy (NCBI): domain Bacteria; kingdom Pseudomonadati; phylum Myxococcota; class Myxococcia; order Myxococcales; family Myxococcaceae; genus Corallococcus; species Corallococcus sp. AB030. Next base: position 20,659 of record NZ_RAWQ01000097.1, on the reverse strand, counting down.
CTGCTGGCGGACGAGATGGCGGAGCGCCAGGCGCGCTACTACCCGCGCATGCGCGACGTGCTGGGCGAGGCCATCCGCATCCTGGAGACGGAAGGGGAGAAGGATCCGGCCGGGAAGATCGCCGTGGCCTCGCAGCTCAAGGGCCTGCACAACGCCTACAAGAACGCGGGCGGCCAGCTGGCGGGCCTGAAGCGCGGCCACATCGTGGAGAAGCAGCGCGACACGGAGGCCGCCACCGTCGCCTGGGCGCGGAAGGACGCCGCGAAGTGGGGGGATGCCCTCAAGGCCCGCGAGGCGCTGCTCGCGGAGCAGCAGGACTCCGCCAAGACCTTCGACCGCGAGTTCCTCCTGAACATGTCCAGCCGTCTGGCGCGAGGCCCCGCGCTGGCCACGTCCGTGTCCCGGCTGGCCATGGAGCGCGCGAAGCCGGACCTGGAGCGCCGCCCGGAGTACATGGACCGCGAGGTGCCGCGCATCAAGGACCGCCTGGAGCGCGAGCAGAAGAACCTCTTCCTCGCCTCGGACAAGGCGCTGCTGCACGCGTTCGTGAAGCGCGCGCAGGCGCTCCCCGCGGACGCGCGCATCGCGTCCGTGGACGCCGTGTTTGGCAAGACGTACTCGGAGAAGGACGTCTCCGCGAAGATCGACTCGCTGTACGCGGGCACCAAGGTGCTCACCCTGGCGGAGCGCCTGAAGATGGCGGACGAGTCCGTGGGGCAGCTCGCCGCGCGCCGCGACCCCATGCTGGCGTTCGGCATGGAGCTGGCGAAGGAGCAGGCCGCGCTGGATGACACGCGCGACCGTCGTCAGGGCGCGTCCTCCCGGCTGCGGCCGGCGTGGCGCAAGGCGGTGATGGCGCAGGCGGGCAAGCCGATTGCTCCGGACGCCAACAGCACGCTGCGCGTGTCGTTCGCCAAGGTGCAGGGCTACACGCCGCGCGACGGCGCGCTGTACCTGCCGCAGACGACGCTGACGGGGATGATGCAAAAGCACACCGGTGAGGAGCCCTTCAACGCGCCGGAGAAGGTGCGCGCGGCCGCGGCGGCGAAGAAGTTCGGGCAGTGGGCGGACCCCCGGCTGAAGGACGTGCCGGTCGACTTCCTGGCGGACGCGGACACCACGGGCGGCAACTCCGGCAGCCCCACGGTGAACGGCAAGGGTCAGCTGGTGGGCGTGAACTTCGACCGCGTGTGGGAGAACGTCGCGAACGACTTCGGCTACAATCCGGACGTGGCCCGGAACGTCAACGTGGACGTGCGCTACCTGCTCTGGCAGCTCGACCAGGTCGAGGACGCGGACGCGCTCCTGCGCGAACTCAACGTCCGCAAGGGCAAGCCGGTGGCCAAGGAGGCTCGCTGACATGTCGGACGCGGGGGACGGGACTCCAGCGCTGCCCACCTTCCGGCCGGATGAGCGGGTGTGTGGCAACTGCAAGCTCTGGAGCCCGCACTCCGTGGATCATCGTGGATGGGTAGGGCCGTGCCGCCTGCAGAACTCGCGCGGCATGTTCCCGCCCTCCGCGCCCATCTGTGACAAGTACGCGCCCCGGGGCTCCGCGGCCCCGGCGCCCGTGGTTTCGAGCACGCGAACCCGCGCCCCGCGCAGCGTGGCGCCCGTGGTGGTGCGCCACCGCGCGGATCCGCACGAAGTGGTGGACCTGGAAGGGCTGAACATGACGCGCGAAGAGCTGATGGACATCTTCCGGGAGGCGGCGGCCCTCAGTGATCCGCCGCTCGCCGGCAAGTGGGAGGGCGGCACGGTGCGGCTGGTGCCGGGCAACCCGGAGCTGCAGGCGAAGGACATGCCCATCGACGGCCTGTTCCACAAGGTCACGATGGTGCGCGACCGCATCCGCGTGCTGGAGCAGAAGCTCAACGCGCACCCCAAGCTCACGGACGCGGAGAAGGCGGAGATGCAGGGCTACATCACCCGCGTCTACGGCTCGCTCACCAGCTTCAACCTCCTCTTCAAGGAGAAGGGTGATCAGTTCGTGGGCAGCAAGGGCGACGAGTAACGGCGCCCGGGCTCGGGAGACTCAAGGCCGCTGGCCGCGCTCCTCCATCACGGTGAGGGCGCGCTGGCGGCCGCGGTGCAGGGCGCTCTTCACGGTGCCCTCGGGGATGCGCAGGAGCCGGGCGATTTCGGCGGAGCCCAGGCCGCGCACCTCGCGCAGGTAGAGCACCTGCCGCTGCTGGGGGTTCACCTCCTCCAGCGCTTCGTGGAAGTGCTGCTGCATCTGCGTGCCCATGGCGTGGGCCTCTGGCGACACGGCCTCCTGGGGCGCGTGCGTCAGCCGCTCCCGGCGCCTTCGCGCGCGCAGCCAGTTGATGCTGCTGTTGACCATCACCCGGTGCAGCCAGGTCGTCCACGTCGCCCGTCCATCCAGTCCCGGAGGCTGCCGCGACAGGCGCATGAAGACGTCCTGCACCACGTCCTCCGCGTCGTCGGTGTCCCCCACGATGCGCCGGGCAATGGCCAGCGCCCGGGGACGGTGAAGGGCGTACAAAGCATCCAGGGTGGGGAAGGGGAGGACGGCGGCGTGCGGGCCCATGGCGGACGGTCTCCTGTGTCTTCCCGTGAAACGAACGGGCCCGCGAAAGGGTCTATTGCCCTGGAGGGCATGCGACTCCGGGGCCGTGTTTTCGCCCGGACAGCCGGTGCGCACCTTCCGGGCATGGCTCAGCTGGCCCAGTACGGACGCAGGAGGCCGTTCATGCCCCGGCGCCGCGAGGGCAGCGGCATCATGGACCTGCTCCTGGGGCGCCCGCTCACCAGCGCCCAGGCGATGCAGGAGAAGACGGGCGTCCTCACCGGCGTGGCCCTGCTCGGGCTGGATGCGCTGTCCTCCACCGCGTACGGCCCGGAGGCCGCGCTCACCGTGCTGCGCCCGCTGGGGGCCTCGGGGTTGTGGCTGCTCTTCCCCATCACCGCCGCCATCGTCGGGCTCTTGATGATCGTCGCGAGCTCCTACGCGCAGACCATCGCCGCGTATCCCAGCGGTGGCGGCGCGTACACCGTGGCGAAGCAGAACCTGGGGCGGGGCGCGGGGCTGCTCGCGGCGACGGCGCTGATGCTGGACTACCTGCTCAACGTGGCGGTGGGCATCTCCGCCGGAACGGGCGCGCTGGTGTCCGCGTTCCCCGCCTTGCGGCCCCACACGCTGCCCATCACCCTGGGCATCCTGGCGCTGCTCACCCTGGTGAACCTGCGCGGCGTCAGCGAAGCGGGCGCCGTGTTCGTCGTGCCCACGTGGTTCTTCATCACCTCGTTGAGCGTGGTGCTGGCCGTGGGCCTCTTCAAGCTGGCCACCGGTGACGCGATGCCCGTGCAGCAGCCGCCGCCGCTGGCGGTGCCCACCGCGTCCCTGGGCGCGTGGCTGGTGATTCGCGCCTTCGCCAGCGGATGCACGGCGATGACGGGCGTGGAGGCCATCAGCAACGCCGTGCCCATCTTCCGCGACCCGTCCATCCGCCGGGCGCGCACCACGCTGGGCATCATCGTGGGCGTCCTGGTGACGATGCTGCTGGGCATCGCGCTCCTGTGCCGGGCGTACGGCGTGGGCGCCACGGACCCCGACGGCGCGAACTACCAGACGGTGCTGTCGCAGCTCATCGCGGCGGTGATGGGGCGCGGCGTCTTCTACTACGTGGCCATGGCCGCCATCCTCTGCGTGCTCGCGCTGTCCGCGAACACCAGCTACGCGGGCTTCCCGCTCGTCTGCCAGGTGCTGGCGCGCGAGCGCTACCTGCCGCCGGGCTTCGCCCACCGGGGCCGCAGGCTCGCCCTGTCGCGCGGCATCCTCACCCTGTCCACGCTCGCGGCCGTGCTGCTCATCGTGTGCAAGGGCATCACGGACCGGCTGATTCCCTTGTTCGCCATTGGCGCGCTGATGGCCTTCACCTTGTCCCAGGCCGGCATGGTGGTGCACTGGAGCCGGCACCGGGAGGATGAGGGCTGGCGGTGGCGCCGGGCCCTCAACGGCGCGGGAGCGGTGATGACGGCGCTCACGCTTTGCATCGTGGGCGTGTCCAAGTTCATGCACGGCGGCTGGGCCGCGTTCGTCCTCGTGCCCGTGGGCCTGCTGGTGCTGTCGCGCGTCCACGCCGCGTACGCGCGCACGCGGCAGGTGACGGAGCTGAAGCGGCCCGTGCTCCTCACGCCCGCGTCGCCGATTGTCGCCGTGGTGCCCGTGGACCGCTGGTCCCACGCGTCGGAGACGGCGCTGCGCTTCGCGCTGACGCTGAGCGATGACGTGCGCGCGGTGCACATCTGCAGCGGCGACACCGACGAGGCGGCGCTGGACGCCCAGTGGCAGCGCTTCGTCCAGGCGCCGCTCCAGGAGGCCGGGCGCAAACCCCCGCCGCTCGTGCACGTGGGGTCGCCGTACCGCGCGCTGGTGTGGCCGCTGATGGACTACCTGGACGCGCTGCTCGAGGAGGTGCCGGGCGGCACCGTGGCCATGGTGCTGCCGGAGCTGCTGGAGAAGCGCTGGTACCGGGCCATGCTCTACGGCCGCCGCTCGGAGCTGCTCCGCAGCGCGCTGCTGTTGTCCGGCGAGCGGCGCCTGGTGGTGGTCAGCGTGCCCTGGTACATGCGCACGCAAGCGCACCCGGCGCCGCACTCCGCCTGGGGCGACCCCGCCCACCCCGGAGACAGCGGGTAGGGCGGAAGCGCCTTCGACGTCACTCCTGCTCGTCCTGCTTCGTCAGGCCCCAGTCCTTCAGGCGCTTGAAGAGGGTGGAGCGCGCGAGGCCCAGCTCTCGCGCCACGCGCTCGCGGTTGTTGTTGAAGCGTCGCAGCGCGGTTTCGATGATCTGCCGCTCCAGCTTCTCCAGCATCTGCTCCAGCGTCATGCCCGGTGGAAGCTCCGGCACGGTGATGCCCGTCTCGCGGTTGACCTCCTGGTCGAAGGACAGGTCGCTCGCGTCGATGGACGGGCCCTTGCGCAACAGCAGCGCGCGGTGCACCACGTTGCGCAGCTCGCGGATGTTGCCCGGCCACGCGTGCTGCTGGAGCCGGTCCAACGCGGCCGGCGTGAAGCGCACCGTCTGTCCGCGCGGGGCGAACGCGCGCATGAAGTGCTCCGCCAGCGCCACCACGTCTCCCCGGCGGCTGCGCAGGGGCGGCAGGTGCAGGGGCACGACGCACAGGCGGTAGTAGAGGTCTTCGCGGAAGCGGCCCTCGCGCGCCGCCGCCAGCAGGTCGCGGTTGGTGGCCGCCACCACGCGCACGTCCACGTGCAGCGGGCGGCTGGCGCCCACGCGCTTGATTTCGCCGCTCTCCAGCGCGCGCAGCAGCTTCGCCTGGAGGTCCAGGGGCAGCTCGCCAATCTCGTCCAGGAACAGCGTGCCGCCGTCCGCCTCCTCGAAGGCGCCCTTGCGCGCGCCCACGGAGCCGGTGAACGCGCCCTTCTCGTGGCCGAACAGCTCGCTCTCGATCAGCTCCTTGGAGATGGCGGCGCAGTTGACCGGGATGAGCGGCCGGTTCGCGCGCGGCGAGCACGCATGCAGCGCGTTCGCCACCAGCTCCTTGCCCGTGCCGGACTCGCCCAGGATGGTGACGGCCGCGGTGGACGGCGCCACGCGCTGAATCAGGTCCGTGAGCTGCCGCACGGACGGGTCGTTCCCGAGGATGCCGTGGAAGGCCTGCGCCTCCTTCTTCGCCGCGGGCACGGTCTCCAGGATCAGCTCCGCCTCGCCCACGCGCAGCGTGGTGGGCAGCGTCACCTCCGCCTCGAAGAGGCGCACCGGCCCCAGCCAGGTGCCGTTGGTGGAGCGCAGGTCCACGACGTGGAAGACGCCTTCCCGGCGAGTCACCTTGAGGTGCCGGCCGGAGATGAACCGGTCCTGGAGCACCAGGTCGTTGCCTGCGTCCTTGCCCACCGTGAAGCTGTCGCCGGTGAGCCGGTGCACGGCTTCCGAGCCGCCCTGCTTCACGCGCAGCTGCGCGGCCTGCCAGCGCTGCGAGTCGCGGCCCTGCACGGCGGTGGCGCTGCCGGCCTCCGTGGCCGCGTCCGCGTCGTCGCTGGCGCCGTGCTGGCGGAACACCGCGCGCCACTGGCCCAGCTCGATGTCCGCGCCGTCCGGCAGGTCCGCGTGCTCCACCATCGCGCCCGCGACCTTCGTGCCCTTGCCGGACAGGTCCTCCACGCGGCACTTCTGGCCGTCCCACAGGAGGGCCACCTGCTGGCGGCTCACCTCTGGATCCGGAATGGCCACGTCGCTGGAGTCGCCCCGGCCGAGCACCACCCGCGCCCGGTCCACCGCCACCCGCAGCACTTCCTCGCCTCGACGGAAGAACACCAGCTCCGGCATTACGAACTCTCTCCCACGCCCGGACACCCCAGGGCCGCGCGCAGCGCTTTACACGGCGCGTGCGCGGGCATCAACCGGGGGCCAGGAAGGAGCCGGCGCCGGGTGGGGGAGGGCCGGAACCGACCCTGCCCGTCACCCCTCTGCATGCGACCTACCGCTTGGGACCGAAGCGGGGGCTGCTCACCATGCCGGTGAGCCGGCCGCCGCGCCAACCCGGGTTGTCCCGGTCCTGCGGCAGCATGTTCACCGCGAGCGCCAGGGGGCCCAGCCGCTGCTGGAAGGCCTGCTCGAACTTCAGCCGCACGTCGAGCCCCAGCTCGCTGTACTCCAGCCGGCGGCCCAGCTTCAGCGTGCCGGTGCCGGAGCCCTCCAGGTCCTCGCTCTTGAGGTTCAGGTCCCTCACCGTGCCCATGCCCTTGTCGAACTGGACGTCGCCCTTCAGCTCGCCCAGCACCACGCGCGGCAGCTCCATGGGCATGGCGGGCCCGCCGCCCATGGGGATGGCCGCCTTGCCGCCCTTGATGGTGAGCCCCTGGGTGTCCAGCGCCACCGTGCCGGACGCCTGGGACCAGTCCACCGGCTGGCCGCGAATCAGGGTCCCCGGCGCAGTGAGCGCGAGCTTCGCGTTGAGGGTGCCTTCCATGTCCACGCCCGTGTACGCCGGCAGGTTGCCGCCGCCGGCCTGCACGCCGTCCACGTCCACGTTCAGCGACGTGCTGCTCATGCCGCCCACGTGGATGTTCACCGTGCCGCCCATGCCCTTCATCTTCACCACCACGCCGACCGGGAAGAGGGACGGGCGCAGGGCCACGCTGTCGAAGATGAGCGGCTGGCCCAATTCGTCCGGACCCAGCCCGCCGGACTCGCCCCGCGCGAGCGCCGCCACGGACTCAGAACCCAGCGGCGTGGGCGGCTTGCTCAGGCGCACGTTGGTGGCGGTGACGCCGGACAGGCCGGGACGCAGGCTGTCGATGCGCACCGCCAGCCCGTGGGCCGCGGCCTCCGTCACCAGCCGCGAGCGGACCGCGTCGTACGGGAAGGTGAGCAGCAGGCAGAGGATGAACGCCACCACCGCGAAGGCGGTGTAGCCCAGGACGAGCTTCCAGCGGGCGATCTTGGATTCAGTGGCCATGGGCTATTGCTTCATCCGGTAGGTGGCGACGGTCGTCCACGCCGTCAGGGTGTCCGTGGCGGGCCGGGGCTCCACGCGCAGGTACTTCACCTTCACGATGCCCGGGCCCGTCTCCACCGTGCGCAGGAAGTCCGTCAGCTTGCGCAGGTCCACGTCCGTGAAGGTCAGCTCCACGGAGCTTTCGATGATCTTCCCGTCCCCCACGCCCACGTCGCCCTTGGGCGTCATGTTGGGAACGGTGAGGCCCGCGGCGGTGGCCTTGTCTTCAATGTACGTGATGAGCCGCACGTTGCTCTGGGTGAGCTGCTGCTCCACGTTCTGCCGGTCCGCCTGCGCCTGGCCGTAGCTGGTCGCCAGCGCCTGCACCTCCTGCAGCTTCGCCAGCTTGTCCTGCGTGCGCCGGCGGTAGCCCTGCGCGCTGTTGGCGAAGCTGAAGAGGGTGACGAAGAGCACGAACACCAGCACCGCGGAGCTGGCCAGCGCCACGAGCTTGCGCTCGCGGTCGGAGAGCCGCTCGAACCAGGTCTGGAGGGGCGCGAAGAGTTCTCGAAGCTTTCCCATGTCAGGTCTCTCCCGCCGGCGTCTCGCCGGGGCACTGCACCTGCACGTCCAGGCGGAAGGTCACCTTCTGCCCGTCACGCGTCTTCTCCACCTTGCCCTCCTTCACGTCCTTGAAGCAGCGGTGGCCCTTCAAGGCGGCGGAGAGCGTGTCGATCTGCTTGGAGCTGTCCGTCTCGCCCTGAAGCATGATGCGGTCCAGGTCCACCTGGATGCGGTCGAACTTCACCGGCACCTCCGGCGGGATGCGCTGGGTGACCTCCGCCAGCAGGTTCACCGCGGACATCGCGGGCAGCGCCGCGGCGGGGCTCTCCACGCCCTTGAGCATGTTCAGCGCGCGGTCGTAGTTCGTCTCGCAGGTGCCCAGGATGCGCTGGGTCGTCTTGCAGAGCACCGCGTCCACCTCCGCCTCGCGCCGCGCCAGGACGGTATTGCGCACGACGCCGAAGGCGATGAGCAGCAGCAGCAGCGTCACCGCGAAGGACGCCAGCAGGCCCAGCCGGTCCTTCACGTAGTCGTAGCCGCCCTTGAAGGCGAACTCACCCCGGCGCAGGTTGAAGCGCGGCGCCTTCACCCCGGCCGCGTTGCCGCGCATGGCCAGCGCGTACGCCTGCGCCGCGGACGGCGTCTCCTTGGGGCCAACCATCGCGGCCGCGTCCACCGGGAGCGCCAGCACGCGCACCGGCAGGTTCAGGTCCTTGGCCAGCTGCTCGGCCAGGCCCGGCATCCGCGCGGTGCCACCGCACAGCACCACCGCGGAGACCTGCTGGCGGGCGCGCGCGGCGTAGGCCTTGAAGGACGGGCGCAGCTCGCGCAGCACCGGCTGCAGGCCGCGCACGAAGGCGTTCGCGGCGCGCTCGGCGTCCGGCCCCTGTGCGGCGCTGGCCATGGCGCCGTGCGTTTCCTTCCACGCGTGGGCCTCCGGCAACGTCGTCTGGAACTCCGTGGCCAGGGCGCGCGTCAGGTCGCGCCCGCCGCCCGCGAAGGTGCGCGCGAACTCCACGCCCTTGCCCGGGTGGCCAATGGCCACCGCCGTGCGCTCGTGGCCGATGTCCACCACCGCCACCGGGCCGCTGTCACCCACGGCCTCGAAGAGGCCGGGCAGCTGGGTGAAGAGGTTCTGGTACGCGAGCGCCGGGTGGGTGATGACGCGAGGATCCACCTGGAGGCCGCTCAGCATCGCCAGCAGCGACTGGAGCTCCTCCTTCTTCACCACGCCCACCAGCAGGTCCGCGGCCTTCTCCTTGCCGCCGGTGTCCTTCTGGCCGACCACCTGGTAGTCGTAGACGACCTCCGAGATGTCGAACGGCAGCTGGCTGCCCACTTCGAAGGGCAGCGTCGCCTCCACGCGCTTGCTGTCGGAGAAGGGCAGGCTCACCGCGTGCGTGGTGAGGGACGGGCCGGGCAGGGCGATGACGACCTGGTCCACGTGCCCCTGCGGCATCTTCCCGAGCAACTCCTCCACCGCGGCGCGCAGCGTCTCCAAGCGCTCGCCTTCCTGCGCGCGGCGCACTTCCGCGTAGGCCTGGGTGGTGTTGCTTTTCGTCCCGGAGGTGAGGACCACCCCCTTCACGGAGTGGCTGCCCAGGTCCAGGCCAAGAATGCGGGCCATGCTATTCCTCTCTGTAATACACGAGCTTGCCCAGCCCGTCGTCCAGGCGGATGACGGCGGTGAGCGTCTTCTGGACGCTGCCCGCTTCTCCCACGGACTTGATGGTGAACGTCTTGCTCTTGTCGCTCAGGTAGCGGTTCCCCTGGACGTTGCCCTTGATGAGCGGGTTGACCGCGATGCCCGCCTGCTCCACCACGCCCAGGAAGTCCGACACCGACATGCCGAAGAAGTTGAACATGCGCGCGGCGCGGATGCGGCTGATGAGCTCGTTGAGGAACACCGGGTCCGTCAGGCGCGGGTCCGGGTGGTTGGGGTCCGCGGCGGACATGATGGCCAGCCCCAGCATGATGGGGTCGTCGGTGTTGATGTTCGGCTTGGAGTTGACGTTCGGGTACACCGTGAGCCGGTCGCGGAAGGCCGCCATGAAGCGGTCGTTGACGCCATGCACGCGGTACAGCTCGTCCAGGCTGTCGAAGCGCGCGTTCTTGACGTCATAGCGCGGTTCGTAGCGGCTGTACGGAGAACCCTCGTCCGCGAAGCCGTTGACGAAGGGGGTGTTGGTGTCACGGACGTTGAGGGTGGACTGGGTGGTGTCGTCGTCCGCCCAGTCCTTCAGCGCGATGACGGTGTCCATGGGCGTGGAGCGCACGTGGTTGGCGTCGTCCTGCTGCCAGAGGAACTCGAAGCGCTTGTCGGAGAACATGTCCAGCAGGCGCGCGGCGGTGGCCTGCATCTCCGCGCCGCCGGTGGCGTTGAGGCGCGTGACGTTGAGCTTCTCCTCTTCGTCGCTGATGGTCGCGAGGAAGCAGCCCTCGAAGCCGCCGAAGGACCTGCGCTGCATCTGCGCCGCCATCTGCGTGGCCGCGCCCGCGTTCTCCCCGTCCTCGCCCTCCATCTGGAAGTTGGAGTCCGCCTGCAGGGGCTCCGTCTCAATGGGGCGGCCGCTCGCGTCCTCCGCGCCGTCGCTCTTCACCAGGCCCTTGAGCATGTGGCAGTCCACCCGCGCCAGCTTCCAGAGCTGGAGGTTGAGCGACTGCGGCTGGAACGCGTTGGCGCCGCCCGCGCCGTTGGCGCCGCCGCCCGTGAGTGCGCCCAGGATGCTCGCGGGGTTGGGGATGGGCGTCTGGTCCACCTGCTTCTGGAAGCGCAGCAAGAGCCGCCCCAGCGACAGGCCGGAGCGGGCCATGTAGTAGGCGCGCACTTCGTCCCGCTGGTTGGCGGCGAGCTGCAGGTCCACGCGGCTGTTGTAGGCGAACTCCGTGGCCACCACCGTGAGCAGGGTGATGGACACGAGCGCGATGATGAGCGCCACACCGCGCGAGCGCCGGTGCTTGCGCTCCGCGGGCGAACGCGGCGCCGCCTGGGAGAGGGCCGTCCGCGCCTTGCCGCGCCGGCGGGACGCCTGCTGGAAGTAGGGGAAGGCCATCAGTTGAACCTCTCCAGGGTTGTGTTGAGCACGATGCGCGTCTGCGTGGTGTAGCGCGCCTCCTTGCCCGACTCATCCAGGGCGATGACGGTGATGCGCACGCGCGTGGGCAGGATGTCCTTTCGCTCCGTGCGCCGCGTATCCCATTCGTCGTCCCACTCCTTCTTGTCGGAATCCCAGTAGGCGAACTCCACGCCCTTGACGCCCTCGAAGAGGACGTCCGTGGCGCCGCCCCGGTCCATGCGGTCCCCCACGTTGGGGTCCACCCGCCGCTTCAGGTCCTGCCGCTGCCGGGCGCCGCGCTCGGAGGAGTTCTCCACGAAGTACTCCACCACCGCCTGGTCGGACTCCTTCACGTCCGTGTACAGGCGCTGGTGCGCGAACGTCGTGAAGGTCAGCTTTTCGCGCTCGCCAATGAAGTTGGTGGGCCGGTCGTTCTGGTCGCGGAAGCGGCGTGCGTCGTAGCGGTCGCTCACGAACGCGGAGCCGATCTCCCGCGCCATGCGGTTGAGCGACACGCGCACCATGCGGTAGCGCTCCGCCTCGCCCTCCACGACCTCCTTGGCGTTGATGCCCGTCTGGAAGGCCATGGCGACGACGGTGCCCATGAGGGCGGTGATGCCCACCGCGACCATGACCTCCATGAGGGTGAAGCCACGCATGCGCCGCTTCATCGGATGCTCCCTCCGCGAGGCAGGCTCGGCAGGTTCGGCATGCCACCCCGGCCGCCGAAGATGCCGCCCGGCGCGCGCGGGTTGATGCCGGTGTTTCCGGTGCCGCCCATGCTGCCGTTGAGCTGCTTGAGCTGTTCCGCCCGGTTGACCAGTGGCTCGCGCGTGTTCGGGTCCAGCATCTGCCCGTTGGGGCCGGGGATGGGGTTGTCCACCAGCTGTCCCGTGCGCGGGTTCACCCACTGGTTCTCCGCGCCCGCCGTGCTGCCCGCGTTGGGCGTGAAGCCGCCGTTGCGATCTCCGCCGGGCCCCAGGGACACGACGTGCGTCACCACGTCCACGCTCTCCACCTGGGTGCCTTCCTTCCAGTACACGGTGAGGTGCACCTCGCGGACGGACTTGGTGAGCTGGTCCACCATCTGCGTGAACATGGGCTGCGCCATGCTCATGGCGGACGCGCCCAGGGGGCTGGCGCCGGTGGTTCCGCCAGGAGGCGTGCCGCCCTTGCTGTCACCGCCGCCGCCACCGAAGAGGCTGGCCAGGCCGCCCAGCGGGTCGCCGGAGTCGCCGCCGCCCATGGGCAGGTTGAAGATGGCGCCGATGAGCTGGTCCGGCGTCACGCCGTCCGTCTTGGGCGCGATGATGCGGGCGCGCCACTTGAACTGGGGCCAGCCCTCGTCGGAGAAGTCGCCGGACTGCTCGTCGTCGTCCTGTTCGAAGCCGTCGTCGTAGAGCTTCTGCTCCAGGTCCGTCATCTTCGAGCGGGACAGGAGCGCCGCCACGGTGAGCCGCTTGGTGTAGACGTGGTTCGCCACCGCCCCGGAGTTGAGGTCGAAGATGGCCATCAGCGCGACGCTGAGGATGGCCATGGCCACCATCGTCTCCAGCAGGGTGAAGCCCCCGTGCCTTCGCGTTGGGGTCGTCATGAGCGGGGCACCTCCAGGGCCTCGGATGCGATGAACACCTTGCCCGTCAGGGGTGACACGTCCAGCGTCCAGGCGTTGTCACCCTGGCGCAGGAAGACCATGGCCTTCTCCGTGTAGCCCTGCGGGAAGAAGTAGAGATAGGCCACGCCGCTCTCCACCGGCTCGCGCTGCTGCCGCGTCCACACCGACACCGCCACGCCCGCCGGAAGCTGCTTGGGGGAGATCTCCTCCGCGGTGTACGCGGAGAAGGTGGACTGGGACTCGATGCGGTTCTTCTCCTCGTCCATCAGCTCCTGCGCGGACGGCTGCGAGCCCTCCGAGCGCGTGTAGTTCTTGCGCGAGTCCCCGCCGTTGTTGCCGGCCTTCCGGGCGCGCTCGCGGTCGCGCGCTTCGTCGCGGAGCGCCGAGTCCCGGTCGCGCGAGGTGGTGACGCCGCCCGCGGCGCATTCGGCGTGGTAGCGCGTGGCCTCTTCACGCTTCGGGTCGGGGATTTCGAACACCAGCCGGCACGTCTTGCCGCTGAGCGCCGCCGAGTCGTAGAGCGAGCGGATGACGCCCGCGAGCTCCGTGGCGCTGCCCTTCGCCTTCGCGCCGGTGATGGCGCCAATGCCAAGGGTCACCGCGGCGAACATCACCGCCGCGATGGCCAGCGCGATGGAGATCTCAATCAGCGTGAGGCCGCGCGGGGCGCGACGGCGGCGGGCGGGAGCAGGGGACATGGCCGGCTTCAAGGCTGCACCTCCTGTGCCACGATGCCGCCGCTGAAGAGGTCCGCGGCGTCGCCGGTGCCGCCGGGCTTGCCGTCCGAGCCCAGCGACAGCACGGCGCCCGACTTGCCCTCCATGCGGTAGACGTACGGGTGGCCCCACGGGTCGAGCGGCGTGCTGTCCAGCACCTTGGAGGCGATGAGCGGCGCGAAGCCTTCCGCCTGCGTGGGGAAGGAGCCCATCAGCCGGTGGTAGGCCTTGAAGAAGCCCTCCAGCCGGCGGATCTGCTCGCGCGCCTGGCGCTGGGTGGGCGTGAGCGAATTGTCCTCGGTGACCCACACCAGCGCGAACGCGAGCAGGGTGGCGAGAGCGAAGACGCCCAGTAGCAGCAGGCGGCCCGTCCGCTGCGAGCGGGCGCGGGCCTGACCGCTGGAAACGGCTCGCGCCTCGCGCGCGGACGTCGGGGAGGAAGTGTGCTCGGGAGTCATCACGGGCATTCCTACGACAACACGCGGGAGGCGCGGCTTTGCTTCAGGAAAACGCCCGTTACTGCCGGGCGTTCTGGTCCTTGGAGGAGATGTCGGCGTCGGAGCCCTCGCCGCCCGGGTTGCCGTCGGCGCCGTAGCTGGTGATGACCGGCTTGCCGCCCTCGTTCATGTACACGTACTCGCGGCCCCAGGGGTCCAGCGGCATGCGCTCCAGGTTGTTGGTGTCCACCAGCGCCTTGAGGCCCGTGGCGGTGTCCGGGTAGGAGCCCTTCTTCGTGTAGTAGAGCTTCATCGCGCTCTGGATGTTGCGGATGTCCAGCTTCGCGGTGTCCTGCTTGGCCTCTTCCAGCTTCGGGATGACGGCCACGCCCACCGCCGCCGCGATGAGCCCGAGGATGGTGATGACCACCATGATCTCGATGAGGGTCATGCCGCGGTTCTTGCGGCGCTGCTGCTTCTTCGCGTTCGTCGTCGTCATGTCGTCCTCACCTTCGGGTGACTTTCTGGCAAGCCACCGCGCAATGGGTGTGTCGGGATGTCAGAGGCGTTGATTCAGGGCGTGCCCGCGCTGGAGGCGGCGGGCGGGTCGCGGTGGACGTAGAGGGTGGCCCCCACCGTCGCCAGCGTGGCGGCCAGGGCCAGGAGCCCCGTCAGCGTGGCGCGCTGGATCCACCGGTCGAGCGTGTCGTTCATCGCGAGGCTCCCTCCACCTAATGGATGGCCGTGTTCACCTGCAGAATCGGCATCAGGATGGAGAGCGCTACGAATGCAATCATCACGCCCATCACCACGATGAGCATGGGCTCCAGGAGGCTGGTGAGCGCGCCGATGCGCACGTTCACCTGCGTCTCATAGGAGTCCGCCACCGACAGCAGCATGTCCTCCAGCTGCCCTGATTTCTCACCGATGGCGACCATGTGGTACACGAGCGGCGGGAACTGGCCGGACCGCTTGAGGGGCGTGGCGATGCTTTCGCCCTCGCGGATGGACTCGCGGGCGTTCTCCACCGCGTCCGCCAGCACCGAGTTCGTCATCACCGCCTTGACGATGTCCAGCGCGGCCAGCATGGGCACGCCGCTCTTGAGCAGCGTGGACAGCGTGCGCGCGAAGCGGGAGATGGCCAGCAGGCGCACCAGGCTGCCGAAGATGGGCGCCTTGAGCGTGAAGCGGTCCCACTTGGGCTTGCCCTTGGGGCTCTTCGTCCAGCGCATGAAGAAGATGAAGCCCGCCACCATGGCCGGAATCACCAGGAACCACCACGCCTGCATGAAGTTGGACGCGGCGATGAGGATGCGCGTGTTCAGGGGCAGGGTGGCCTTCATCGTCTCGAAGATCTTCGTGACCTTCGGGACGACGAACACCATCAGCAGCACCAGGATGCCGCCGCCCACCAGCATCATGATGGCGGGGTAGAGCATGGTGCCGAGGATCTTCTGCTGCAGCTTGGCCTGGTTCTCCGTGAAGTCCGCCAGGCGCAGCAGCACGGTGTCCAGCGCGCCGGAGGCCTCACCCGCGCGCACCATGTTGATGTAGATGCTGGGGAAGATTTTCGGGTGCTGGCTGAACGCGTCGGCCAGGGACGAGCCTTCGTTCACGCGCTGCTTGATGTCGGAGAGGGCGCGCTTGAGGCGCTCCTTCTCCGCCTGGTCCACCAGCGCGTTGAGCGAGTCCACGATGGTGACGCCCGCGCCCAGCAGGGTCGCGAGCTGGCGGGTGAGGATGGCGACGTCCTCGGTGCTGACCCGGCCGCTGGCCAGCTTGCGCAGGTCCACGTCGCGCGCCACGAGCGACGCGTTGGCGCCCTTGGACACGCCCGCGCGGCTTCCCTCCGCCTGCCCGAGCACGTCGGTCAGGAAGATGCCGTCGGCGCGCAGCTTGGAGCGCAGCGTCTTGGGTGAGTCCGCCTCCAGCAAGCCCTTCTTCTGCTTGCCGTGGGAGTCGAGGCCTCTGTATTCGAAGACGGGCATGGCGGACTAGATGTCCTCCTGCGTGATGCTCAGCACTTCGGCGATGGTCGTCTCGCCCAGGGCGATCTTCCGCACGCCGTCGTCCAGCAGCGTCGTCATGCCCTTGGCCAGGGCGGACTTCTTGATGGTGGACGCGTCCACGTTCTTGAGCACCAGCTGGCGCACGTCGTCGTCCACGAAGAGGAACTCGTAGATGCCGGAGCGGCCGCGGTAGCCGTTGCGGTTGCAGGAGGGGCAACCCGTCGCGCGGTAGATGCGGTCCGTGTTGAACTTCGCCTTGAAGCTGGCGAGCGTGAAGCCCAGCTCCTTCAGGTCCTCGTCCGTGGGCGTGTAGGCCTGCCGGCAGTCCGGGCACACGCGGCGCACGAGGCGCTGGGCGAGGATGCCGGTGAGCGACGACGCCACGAGGAAGGGCTGCACGCCCATGTCCACGAGTCGCGTCACGGCGCCGGCCGCGTCATTGGTGTGCACCGTGGAGAGCACCAGGTGGCCCGTGAGGGACGCCTGGATGGCGATCTCCGCCGTCTCCTTGTCGCGGATTTCACCGACCATGATGACGTCGGGGTCCTGGCGGAGGAAGGAGCGCAGGCCCTGCGCGAACGTGAGGCCAATCTTCGGGGCGATGGCCATCTGGCCAATGCCCTTGAGCTGGTACTCGACCGGGTCCTCGACGGTGAGGATGTTGAGGTCGGAGGTGTTGATCTTGGAGAGCGCGCCGTAGAGCGTGGTCGTCTTGCCGGAGCCCGTGGGGCCCGTCACCAGGACGATGCCGTGCGAGCGCTTGATGACGGCCTGCATGTTGCCCAGCACCTGCGGGCTCATGCCGATCTCCGCCAGGTCCAGCAGCGTCGCCGTCTTGTCGAGCAGACGCATGACGATGCGCTCGCCGAAGGACGTGGGCGTGGTGGACAGACGGATGTCGATGTCGCGGCCCGCGAGCTTGATGCGGATGCGGCCGTCCTGCGGCAGTCGCTTCTCCGCGATGTTGAGCTGCCCCATCACCTTCACGCGCGCGATGATGGAGTTCTGGTAGCGCTTGGGCGGCTTGATGACCTCCTGGAGCACGCCGTCGATGCGGAAGCGCACCAGGAGCTCGCGCTCCATGGGCTCGATGTGGATGTCGCTCGCGCGCTCCTTGGCGGCGCGGAAGAGCACGGAGTTCACCAGCCGGATGACCGGGGCCTCGTCGTCCGCGTCCAGCAGGTCCTTGGGCTCCTCCAGCTCGTGCGCCAGCGAGTCCAGGTCCTCCGTGGTCTCCATCTCGTCCACGAGCGCTTCCGCCTCGTTGACGGAGCGGTCGTACACGCTGTTGATGGTGTCCACGATGGTGGAGGCGAGCGCGATGCGCGGCTGGATGCCCTGACCCAGCAGCAGGCGCGCGTGATCCAACGCCGTCGTGTCCAGCGGATCCGCCACCGCGAGCACCACTTCGTCGCCCTCCACGGAGAGCGGGAGCAGCTGCGTCTGGCGGGCGAAGTTGATGGGGATGCGCTTGACCAGGTCCGCGTCCACCTCCTCCGCGAAGATGCGCTGGAGGTAGGGCAGGTCCAACTGGTGGCCCAGGGCGCGAGCGACGTCCTCCTCGCTGACCGCCTTCATGCCCACCAGGATTTCACCCAGCCGCCCGCCCTTCTCCTGCTGGGTGGCGAGCGCCTCCTGAATCTTCTCCGGGGTGAGGGCGGGCACGAGCGCGCGGAGGATCTCTCCGATGGGCCGGCCACAGAGGTACGCGAGCCCATGGCCCACGACCTGGGTGGCGTCGTTGCGGCCGCCGGACACGTCGGGCGTCGCGGTGGAGCCTTGAGAGGTGGTGGTGTCGGCGGTCAGGTCCATGGCTGTTACTCCCCGTCTCCCGGCTGGATGCGCAGCCGCTCGGCGTCCGCGTCCGGGCTGGGCGCGATCACCTCGGGCTGTGGCGCGGGGACTGATCTCTCCGAACCTTCCGGAGGCGCCTCTAAATTTCGCGGTGCCTGGTCGCCCTCGGGGGCGGGTGCGGCACCTTCCTGCGGAGCAGGCGCTTCCCCGCCCGGCCGCGTGGGGGACGGCGCGCCGCTGGGAGCCGGGGAGCCAGCCGGGCGGATGACCCGCTCGTTGGTCGTGCCGTTGCCGCCATTCTCCACCCGCTGCTCTTCCTTGATGACGGACTGGTTCATGCGCGACAGGGGACCGGGCTTGCGGCTGAAGTCCACCGCGACGTCATAGCCGGGGACCTGGCCGTAGAACTGCTCCACGAACTGCTGCCGCTCCTTCATCTTGCGCTCGAAGATGCGACGGAAGTCGTCCTGGCCGCGGATGATGTAGGGCGTGAGGAAGAGCAGCAGGTTCGTCTTCGTCTTGCGGCGCGTGGTGTCGCGGAACAGGTGGCCCAGCAGGGGGATGTCACCCAGCACCGGCACCTTGGAGACGGACTCCAGCGTGCGGTCCTGCATGATGCCGCCAATCACCACCGTCTCCATGTCCTTGGCGATGACCGTCGTCTTCGCGCTGCGCTTGGACGTCGTGGGGCCGAGGACGGGGTCCGTCGAGGCGATCTCTTCCGTCTGCTCCGTGATGACGAGGCGGATGAAGTCGCTCTCGTTGATCTGCGGCTTGACGGTGAGCTTGAGCTCCACGTTCTGGCGCGTGATGGGCGCGTACAGCGACCCCAGGCCGCCCAGCGAACCCAGGAGCGAGGCCTGCACGCCGTTGGCGCCGGTACCCGTGCCGCCGAGCGAGCTGCCCAGCGCGGACGGGGTGAAGCCGGACTGGAAGGGCACGTTCTGGCCCACCGTGATTTCGGCCTCCTCGTTGTCGCTGGTGAGCAGGTGCGGCGTGGACAGCACGTTCACGTCGGACGACTGCTGCATGGCATTGAGCACCACGCCGAAGGCCGGGATGTCGATGCCCAGGTTCTTGAGCCCGGGCAGGACGGGGCCCTGGATGCCGGCGAGGAAGCCGCCCATGCCGGCCAGGTTCGCCAGGGAGAAGGACGGGGGCACGCCGCCGCCGGAGTAGTTGGTGCCCAGGATGCCGGGGATGGCGCCGTCATCCGTCTTGAGGCTGAAGCCCTGGTGGAAGTTGATGCCGAACTCGCTGTTGCGGTCCAGGTTCACTTCCATAATCACCGCCTCCACGAACACCTGGCGGCGCGGCTGATCCAGCTGCTGGATGATCTGGACGATGTTCTTGTAGTCCCCCTGGCTGGCGACGATGACCAGCGAGTTGGTGCCCTTGTCCGCGGAAATCTTCACCTCGCCGCTGAACAGCTCCGCGGCCTGGGCGGGCGCGCGCGGCAGGCCCTGCGGCACGTTGGGGATGGGGCCGCGCTGGGGGCGGTTGGCGGTGCCCTGCGCGAGCGACTGGAGCGTGCTGGCCAGCTCCTCCGAGTTGGCGTTCTCCAGCGGGTAGACGTTGATCTTGTTGCCGCTGCCGGACGGGATGTCCACCTCGCGCACCAGGTCCTGGATGCGGCCGAAGGCGGCGGGGCTGGCCACGATGATGAGCTTGTTGGTGCGCTCGTCCGGGATGATCTGCGACAGCGTGACGGCGCCGCCCGACTCCGTGCCGCCGGTGACGCCTTCCGCGCCGGGAGCAGGCTGGCCCGGCTGGCCCTGCGTGAAGTTGCCGGGGCGCTGGCCCGCGCGGCCGCCCGCGCCGGCCTTGGCTTCAAAGAGCTTCTGGATGGTGTTGGCCACGTCCTGCGCGGTGGCGTACTGCACCTGGATGATGCGCATCTCGTCGCTGGAAGAGCGGCTGTCCAGCTGATTGATCAGGCGCTCCAGGCGGTGGATGTTGGAGCCCACGTCGTTGATGATGATGGTGTCCGGCGGGTACGGGATGGTGTCGCCGTCCTTGGACACGAGCTGCTGGAGGACGCCGCGCAGCGGCTCCACCTCCACGTACTTGATCTTGAACAGCTTGGTGACCATCTGCTCGTTCGTCGTGTACGGGGTGTTCTCGTCCACGATGGTCGGGATGGGGTTCTGCTTCGCCGACCGCTTGTCGACGATCTTCAGGAAGCGGCCGTACGGGTAGACGGCCAGGCCGTTCGCGTCGAGCGCGGCGAGGAACGCGGAGTAGAACGAGTCCGCGTCCACCTCCACGCGGCCGTTCTCCGGACCGATGATGGAGATCTTCCCGCGCACGTTCTCCGGGAGGATGAACGTGCGGCAGGTGGCGTCCGACACGGTCTGGACGAGCTTCTCGATGTCCACCTTGTCGAAGTAGATGCCGTAGCGCGCGTTGCGACGGGCCTGCTCGCACGTGGGCGTCTGGCGGGGGCCCTGGTTCTCGGCGGGCGCGGCGCTGTTACCGCCCTGCGGGGTGATGGTCCGGTCGCGTTCACCCTGGGCCGCGGGAGCGGGGGGCGGGGTACCGGGCTGTGTAGGACGGCGCTGGGCCCACGCGGGAACGGAGAGCGCGAGGCACAGGCAGAGCATCCAGGACGGGAGCGTCGTCTTCATGGAGGAGCGGGCGCTTTGACGGGGGTGTTTAACGGACGTTGTAGGATTTGCGGATCGGCGCGCCGTTGCGCTCGATCTCGATCTCGATACGGGAGGAGTCCTTCAGCTTCGAGTAGATCTCCAGCGCCTTCTCGGGGCTGTTCATGTCGAAGCCGTTGATGCGGCGGATGACGTCACCGTTCTGGACGCCGATCTTCGAATAGATGCTGTCCGGGCGGATGGAGAACAGCTTGAAGCCCACCGCCTGGCCGTCCTTGAAGGCCGGCACGATGCGCGCCTGCATCGCCACGTCGTTGAGGTTGCTCAACGTCTTGTCGATTTCGGCCTTGGGGACTTCGTACTCGTTCTCACCCGTGGACTTGATGCCGTTGCCCAGATTGTTGGTCGGGGTGGCGGTGGGCTTCAAGCTGTTCTCC
>NZ_RAWQ01000096.1:0-36306 GCF_003668965.1 Corallococcus sp. AB030 | reverse complement strand
GTTTCGGGGGTGGGGAGAGGGCCGACCTTCATCGGAATCAAAACCTCGGGGAGGAAACGCCTCCAGCGGCTCCGCCCATGGTCGCGGAAGGGCCCTGCGAAGTCAAAGCAACCAGGGCACCGCGCCGCGATTTCAGGAGGGCGAAAACGACCTCAGCGGACCTCCAACACGAAGGCCTGGGACTGCACGCCCGGCAGCCCCACGGCCTCCGCGAGCGCTGGGTCCAACTCGTTGGGCAGCCGCCACGTCTGACCCGTGGACTGCAGCAGGGTGACGCTGTAGCGACCCGGGGGCACGGCCGCGAGCGGCGCGGGCGCGGCGGGGTCGCGCGCGTCCAGAGCGAGTGCGCGGATGGCCACCACCAGCTGCGGAACGAAGACGGGCTGCGGGCGGGGCTTCCCTTGTTCGTCGAGCAGCGCGGCGAGCAGGGGATCAGGCGAAAGGCCCGCCGCCAGCACCGTCACGTCCGGCTTGCCGTCCTTGCCGCCGCTCACGCGCGCGTAGTCCACGCCCTCCTCGTCCACCACGCCGTCGCGGTTGAGGTCGTTCTCATCCACGTAGCCCGTCACGCCTTCCGCCAGCTTGCGGACGATGACGCGCGGCCAGAAGTCCGGCACGCCGTCGCCGTTGGCGTCGTCCGGGACGCCGTCCTTGTTGGCGTCAATCAGCTGCACCCAGAAGCCAGGAGGCCGCTGATCCACCGCGCCGGTGAGGACCTGCGGCGTGAGCGTCAGCGTCTTCAGGGGCGTGGTCGCGGTGTTGAACTCGCGCGGGTCCGCGGTCTGGAACGCCGGCCGGTCGAAGGGGACGGTGGCCGAGTCCGCGAAGGACACGGAGACACCGCTGAGCGGCTGGGGCCAGCCGTCCGCGTCCGTCGTCACTTCCAGGACGCGCGTGGCGCTGGTGATGGGGTCCACCGCGCCGCCGCCCACGTCGCCCGCGTTGGGCTCGGAGGTGACGCCGTACCAGGGGTTGAAGTCGGACACGTGGCAGGGCTGCGGGATGTTCCGGCAGGTGTCCGCGTCGATGAAGCCGCGCAGGAGGTAGCGGCCCGGCTCCACCAGGCTCAGTGAGAACGGCGCGGTGAACGGGCCCGTGGAGCTGTCACCCATGGCCGCGCCGAACAGCTCCGCGGCGGTGACGACGGTGAAGGCCAGCGGACGGCCGGAGCCCGCGGGCGGCGGCGGGTTGGCCGCGTCGTAGATGAACACGATGGCGTTGCCGCGCGCGCGCGACTGCACCACCAGGCTGCCCTCGATGCGGGCAGAGCGCGTGTGCTGGCGGCCGTCCGCGGTGGGCACCACGTCCGGGGCATCACAGCCGCCGGACAGCAGCGACGCGAGCGTGAACGCGAGGAAGGGAAGGGCGCGCTTCATGGGGTCACCGTGAGGTTGGCGAACACGCGCCGCTCGATGCGGTTGCCGAAGGGGTGCTCCGCGTGGCTGCCACCGAGCTGGCTGCCTTGCAGCGCCACGGAGACGAAGTCCTTCACCACGGTGTAGCCCACGCGGGCGTTGACGACGGTGTACGCGGGGAGGTTGTTGGCGATGAGGTCCACGCGCGTCGGGTCGGACGCGGAGGGCTCGCGCTCCACCCAGGTGGTGGAGGTCGTGAACGCCGCTTCGATGCCGAACTCCAGGTCCGTGCGCGTGCGGTAGGTGACGCCGCCGAAGAGGCGGAAGGCCGGCGTCTGGCTGCACGTGCCGCACTGGCCTTCGTCCGGCAGGTCGGAGCTGACGTGCTGGTACGCGGCGCTCGCCTTCACGCCCAGGCCGTCGATGGGGGACACGTTGATGCCCGCCTCGACGCCGCGCGCGGTGTAGATGGCGGCCTCGTTGGTGAACATGGAGCGGCCCAGCAGGTAGTTGCCGGTGCCGCTGTCGTAGGACTCGCCGGCGGGCAGGGGCTGCACGGGCGACAGGGCGATGAGGTCCTTCACCGTGTTCTGGTACAGGGCCACGTCCCAGTCCAGACCCAGGCGCGGGGACTCACCGCGCCAGCCCAGCTCCAGCGCGTTGAGGCGCTCGGGGCGCAGCGTCCGGTTGCCGGTGGTCAGCAGGCTCACGCCGTTGACGCCCGGCACGGGCACGGGCAGCCGGGTGTAGCTCTCCAGGAACGTGGGCTCGCGGAAGGCGGTGGCCACGGACGCGCGGAAGGCGTGCCCTTCAATGGGCTGGAACACCGCGGACAGGCGCGGCGACTGCGCGATGCCCGGGTTGCCCTTGTCGAGCAGCGGGTGGCGGTCCACGCGGTAGCTGACGATGAGGCGCAGGGGCTGCACGATGCGCCACTCGTCCTGGACGAAGGCCGCCGCGTGGAACTCCTCGCGCAGGTCGTCCAGGTACTGGAAGGCCACGCGCTTCAAGCGGCCCTCCACGCCGATGTTCACCTGGTGCTCACCGGCCAGCTCGAAGCCGCGCGCGTACAGCGCTTCACCGTTGAAGACGTTGGACGCGACGCTGGTGCTCAGCGAGCGCTGGCCAATGGCCTCGTACTGCGGGCCCGCGTCGCCGGACAGGTGGTTCCAGAACGCCTTGAGCTTCACTGCGCCCAGCTCCACGTCGGCCTTGGCGTACGCGCCCAGGCCGTCGATGTAGTAGTTGCGCAGCAGGCCCAGCGGATAGATTTCCGTCAGGTAGCGGTGCACGCCGCCGGAGAGGCCAATCGCCCGGCCCTCCTCGAAAGAGTAGACGGTGGACAGGTTGGCGCGAGCCCCGCGCTGCCCCAGGTCCGGATCCGCGGGCCCTTGCAGGGCGAAGTCCGGACGGCCGCTCTCGTAATCGCGGCTCCACTTGTCCTGCTGCTGGTAGGCGGCGGACGCGCGGTAGCGCAGGCTGCCGTTCTGGCCGTGGCTGACGAACGAGCCCTGCACGGTGTTGCCGCCGCCCGCCATGGCGCTGAAGCGCGCGCGCCGGCCGGTGCCGGGGGCCTGGGTAATGATGTTGATGACGCCCAGCATCGCGTTGGCGCCGTACAGCGCGCTGCCCGGACCGCGGATGACCTCGATGCGGTCGATCTCCTCCAGGCCGATGGGCAACCCCGCCCACACCGTGAGGCCGAGGAAGTCCTGGTACTCGGTGCGGCCGTCCACCAGCACCAGCACCTTGTTGGCCAGTCGCTGGTTGAAGCCGCGCAGGCTGACGTTGGCGCTGCCCACGCCCATGGCCATCACGTCCGCGCCGGGCACGCGGCGCAAGAGCTCCGGCAGCGTGGTGGCGCCCGACAGACGGATGTCCTCCGCGGTGATGACGGTGGTGGCGTTGGGCGCCTCCAGCGAGGACTGGGCGCGGCGGCTCGCCGTCACCACGCGCTCTTCGTACGGCACCAGGCCCTGGTCACCAGAGGTGTCGCCGGACTCGGCGCTGCCGCTGGAGCTGGCGGTGGGGCCGGGCGTGGCCGAGGGCTGCTGCGAGCCCTGGGGCTGGGCGGTGAGCGACTCCGCGCGGTTGACGGCCTTCTCCAGCCGCTCCATGAGCGTGGCCAGCTGCTGCTGGGCCTGGATGCTCGTGGGGGGCGGCGGCGGCATGGGCAGGCCGGTGGCGCCCGTCGTGCCGGTCTCGGTGCCGGGGGTGGGCGCCTCCGCCTGGGCCGCCTTCTGCGTGGACTCCAGGCGTGTGACCTGGGCCTGCACGTTGGCGGTGTCCGGCGGATTGGAGGCGAGGTAGCGCTTGTAGGCATCCAGCGCTTCGTCCAGCCGGCCCGCGTCCTGGTACGCCCGGGCGATGTTGTAGAGGACGCTGGGGTGCGGCTTGATGTTGTAGGCCTCTTCCAATTCGGCGATGCCCTCATCGAACTGCTTCTGTTCGATGAGGTTCATGCCATTGCGGAAGTGGCGGCGCGCTTCAAGTCGCGCGTCCGCCAGGGCCTCGGTCGCGCAAAGACACAGCGCGAGGAGCGCTCCACGTCGGAAGGCTGTCGGGGGATTCACTGGTACGGATCGTCCTTGTACGAGGAACCCGGAGCCTTGGGGGAAGGCTTCGGTCCCTGCTTCTTGATGCGCGGAAGCTTGATGGAGACGTTGACGGTGGTGCCCGGCTCGCCTGCGTACTTCTTGCTGACGGTCTGGTAGCCGTCCATCGCGAACGACACCTCCACGGACGCGAGGCCCGGGCCGTCAGGGGTGTGGGTGATGACCATCGGCGTCGTGCCACGCACCTGGCCGTCGAGCATGATCTCCGCGCCCTGGGGGTCGCTGTCCAGGTCGAAGCGCACGGTCCGGGGGGCGGCTGGCGGCGGCGTGACGGCGGTCTCCGCGACGGCCGTGGGCTCGCGAGCAGGGGGCGGCTGCGCGACGGGCGTGCGCGCCACGGGGGCGGACTCGACCGGATCCACCGGGGGCTTCTGGGAGCCGCGCAGCACGAAGATGCCCGCCACGCCCAGCCCCACGATCAGGGACGCGCCGAAGAGGGCGATGCCCAGACCCTTCCTGGACTTCTTCTCCGCGAGGCCACCGGCC
This sequence comes from Corallococcus sp. AB030, assembly GCF_003668965.1. Taxonomy (NCBI): domain Bacteria; kingdom Pseudomonadati; phylum Myxococcota; class Myxococcia; order Myxococcales; family Myxococcaceae; genus Corallococcus; species Corallococcus sp. AB030. Next base: position 31,850 of record NZ_RAWQ01000096.1, on the reverse strand, counting down.
TCGTCCACGGAGATGTCCAACGCCATGGTGTTGGGCGCGGGCGTGGGGCCGGAGCCCAGCGCCTGGTGGGGGCCGGTGTGGATGCCGCTGTGCGGACCGCTGTGGGGGCCGGAGCCCACCGCGTTGAGGCCGGTGCGCGTGGCGAAGACGCCGCTGACGCCGGACGCGGACGCGGCGGAGCGCATGCCCTGGAGCACGGCGTCCATGGACGCGTAGCGGTCCACGGGGCGCTTGGCCAGGCACTTCATCACCAGCGCCTCCACCTCGGCGGGCACGTTGTGGTCCGGCCACACGGTGTAGAAGGGAGGCGGCGGGTCGTTGATGTGCTTGACGATGACGTCGATGCTCTGCGCCGCCTGGAAGGGCGGCCGGCCCATCAGCACCTGGTAGAGCACCACGCCCAGGCTGTACACGTCGCTGCGCGGATCCGCGATGTTGCGCGCCTGCTCCGGCGCCATGTACTGCGGCGAGCCCAGGATGACGCCCGCCTGCGTGAGGGTGGTGTCCTCCTTCATGGAGGCGTCCCCCGAGAAGGACTTCACCAGGCCGAAGTCCAGGACCTTCACCACGTCGTGGTCGGCCTCCTGGTTGAGGACCATCACGTTGGCGGGCTTGAGGTCGCGGTGGATGAGACCGACCTTGTGCGCCTCGCGCAGCGAGCGGGCCACCTGCTGACCGATGGCGAGCGTGCGCTCCCACGGCAGCGGCCCTTCCTGGGTGAGCAGCTGCGACAGCGTCAGCCCCTCCAGGTACTCCATGGCGATGTAATAGATGCCGTCTTCCGTCTTGCCGTAGTCGATGACGGTGACGGTGTTCGGATGGCGCAGCTTCGCGGTGACGCTGGCCTCCAGGAAGAAGCGCTTCTGGAAGCCCGGGTCCTTGCCCTCGCCGCTGTACTGCGGGTTGAGGACCTTGAGCGCCACCAGGCGGTCCAACGGGGCCTGCATGGCCTTGTAGACGCGGCCCATGCCTCCGGCGCCAAGCGTCTCCAGGATGCGGAAGCGCTCGTTGAGGATCCGCCCGAGCAGGGGATCCGGCACGTCGGCGGGCGCGCCCTGGCGGCGGGCGTCGCTTTCGATCATGTGTTCCCCCAAGGTGAAGAGAAGGACCGCATACGTCGTTTCAGACCCGGCGGATGCTAGCACCGCCTTTGAAAACCGCCCAAGAGACGTGCCGCTATCATCGCCGCGCCCCGGCGCCGAGTTTCCGGCCCGCGAGGCACGCTCGCACTCCCGCACCTCCCGTGCGCATCGCGTCCCCCGTGGGGGTTGGAAAACGAGGAAATCAGCGTCCGTTGCCGCACAGTTCGTGGCAGCTGGTGCGTCGCGTCATCCCCGGTGACAGGGGCTCGGGCGGGTTAGGGTTTCCCGCATGAATGCCAGGCTGTCCTCGCTGTTGTCGTCGGCGCCGCGGTATCCGCGGCGGGTGGTGTGCCTGACGGAGGAGACGACGGAGGTGCTCTACCGCATTGGCGCGGGGGACCTGGTCGTCGGCGTGTCGGGGTTCACGGTGCGGCCTCCGGAGGCGCGCAAGAAGCCGAAGGTCAGCTCGTTCCTGGACGCGAACTTCGAGCGGATATTGGAGCTGAAGCCGGACCTGGTGCTGGGGTTCAGCGACCTGCAGGCGGACATCGGCCGGGAGCTGTGCAAGCGCGGGGTGCCCGTGTACCTGTTCAATCAGCGCTCGCTCGCGGAGATATTGCAGGCGGTGCGGCTCACGGGGGCGCTGGTGGGACGGGCGGAGCCCGCGGAGGCGCTGGCGGTGGAGCTGGAGAAGAACCTGGAGCGTCACTCGGACGCGGCGCAGTCCCTGCCGAAGCGGCCGCGCATCTTCTTCGAGGAGTGGCACGAGCCGCTCATCTCCGGCATCCGCTGGTGTTCGGAGCTGGTGGAGGTGGTGGGTGGGGTGGACGTCTGCCAGGAGTCGCGCGCGTCGCAGGGGGCGAAGGGCCGCATCTTCGACCCGGAGGAGGTGGCGAAGCGCGACCCGGAGGGCGTCATCGCCAGCTGGTGCGGGCGCAAGGCGAAGCGGGAGAAGATCGCCTCCCGGCCGGGTTGGGCCAACGTGCGGGCGGTGGTGGAGGACCAGCTCTACGAAGTGAGGAGCTCGTACATCCTCCAGCCGGGGCCGGCGGCGCTGTCGGACGGGGTGGATCAGCTGGCCCGCATCGTGGCGGCCATCGCGAAGGGGGAGAAGCTGCCCATGGCCCGGCCGGGAGACCTGCGCACCGCGCTGGGGTGAGTGGAGGCTGGCGGCAGGCGCGGCGCATGACAGGATGCGCGCGTGCCGCTCTCACTGCCCGTCCTGCTGGTCACCGTGCTCGTCGCGACGGGCACGTCGTCGGGGCAGACTCCTCCGAAGGAGGTTTCCGGCAAGCCACAGGACGTCGTGCCGCCAGATGCGCCGGTGCGCTCGCCGGACGTCGATCCGTCGGGCGTGTCGAACACGGACGTCGCGCCGCCGCCCCGCTCGGAAGAGGTGCCGGTGGGGCCGGCGGGCCCGCAGCCGCCCGTGGTCACCACGGACGCGGAGCGCACGAAGAACTACGAGGAGGCGCTCATCGCCTGGGGTCTGGGCGAGGTCGAGCGCCAGGTGGAGCCCGCGCCCCAGGGCAAGGTGCTGGAGGAGGTGCTCGTCACGGCGGAAGAGGTGGTCGCGCCGATGGATCCGTATCCATCGCTGCTCAACATCTTCCACGTCCGCACCCGCGATGAAGTCGTCCGCCAGGAGGTGCTGATTACGCCAGGGCAGCCGTACTCGGAGGCGCTCGTCGCGGAGTCGGTGCGCAACCTGCGCAAGCTGGGCCTGTTCTCCGTGGTGCGCGCGGTGCCGGTGAAGGGGAGTGCTCCGGACAAGGTCGCGCTGCTGCTGGTGACCAAGGACCTGTGGTCGCTGCGGCTCAACAACGAGTTCTCCGCAGTGGGCTCGCTGCTGCTCTACCTGCGCTTGCAGGGCACGGAGCAGAACTTCCTGGGGCGCGGCAAGAAGGTGGCGCTGGACTTCATCATGCGCCTGGACACGTTCAGCTTCGGCCAGAGCTACACGGACCGGCGTGTGCTCGGCAGCCGCTGGTCGCTGACGGAGTCCGCCGCGGTGCTCATCAACCGCGACACGGGGCGCGCGGAGGGTTCGCGCGGGAGCCTGGTCGTCAGCCGGCCGCTGTATTCGCTGGCCACGCCGTGGAGCCTGAGCACGTCCGTGGCGTGGAACATGGAGACCGCGCGGCAGTTCCGGGGCGCGGACATCTGGCAGCTCCCGTTCCCGGACGGCGAACCCGTGCCGTACATCTACAACGCGCGCGAGGTGGCCGCGGGCGCCACGTACACGCGCTCCTACGGCCAGCGCTACAAGTGGAACGTGGGCATGGGCGCGGGGGCCTATCACTACGCCTACGCCGCGCCGGTGGCGTCGCAGCTCACCGACGCGCAGACGGACTGGTTCCGCCGCAACTACCTGCCGCGCGCGGAGGACGCGGGGTACGCGAACTTCTCCCTCAGCGCCTTCGAGGCCCGCTACGACGTGCTTCGCAACGTGGACTCGTACGCGTTGTCGGAGGACTTCCAGTTGGGGCACTCGGTGCTGGCCACGCTGCGCTACGCGCCACCGGTGTTCCCGTCCGCCGCGCACTTCGCGGAAGGGGGACTGTCCCTGCGCTACCGCGTGCACTGGGGTGACGCGCTCACCACCGCGTCCGCGGCTGCGTCCATCCGGCAGCAGATCAGCGCCAGTCAGCCGGGCGTGAAGGAGGGCTGGACGAACCGCCGGTGGGCCGCGGAGCTGGTGCAGGTGTCGCCGCGCGTGCTCGGGGGGCGCTTCGTGGCGCGAGGCCTGCTGGACGTGAACATCGACGACCTGTCCGAGCGCGTGAGCCTGCTGGGCGGCAGCAACGGCCTGCGCGGCGCGGGTGTGGATGCGTACTCCGGCAGGCGGCTCTTGCTGGTGAATCTGGAGTACCGCACCGCGCCGCTCGTCGTGCGCACGGTGCACGTGGGCGGCGTGTTCTTCCTCGACTCGGGCAGCGCGTTCAACGAGCGGCCGGAGATGGTGACCACCGTCGGCGTGGGCCTGCGGGTGCTGTTCCCCCAGTTCAACGTGTTCCCGTTCCGCATCGACTTCGGCTACGTGCTCAACGGCGACCGTCCTCCCGTGGGCAGCCGCCTGTCGCTCAGCAGCGGGCAGGTGACGGACTACCGGCCCAACTTCCTCGACTCGCCCTGAGCCCTCAGGGAGGCTCGACGCGCAGCAGCTCGCGGAAGAGGACCTCCGCCACGTCGCGGAACAGCTCGCCGGACGCGAGCAGCCCGCCGCAGTGGTGGGGCTCGCGCGCGAGCGTCAGCGCCACCGCCTTGCCCAGCACCGCGTCCCAGAAGGGCTCCGAGTCGAGCGGCAGGAGGAACTCGCGGATGATGGCCTTCGGCCACGGCAGCACGGTGGTGGGGTCCGCGTCGCTCAAGCTGGTGAAGCAGTCCAGGTCCACGTCCAGCAGCACGGTGGACGCGGCCTCCAGCACGTCCCGCACCGCGTCCGTGGGGCCGGGGCGCAGGTATGCCTCCGCCGCTCGGTCCACGGTCGTCACCGACACGATGCGGTGCGAGCGTCCGCGCGCGTCCACGTAGGTGTCCCCGGCGAACGAGCCCCGGGGCCGGGTGCGCGCGATGATCAACGCGTCGCCCACGAGGTTCGCCTCCATCGCCGCGAGGATGTGGTCGTAGTTGCGCACGTCCAGCTTCCACCGCGCGTGTTCATCCAGCGCGCGCAGGCCGGCGGAGCGGTCCGGCATGTCCGCGGGGCGCTCTGGCACCACGATGTCCAGGTGCCGGTCCAGCGTGACGAGCAGGGCAGGGGGGCCCTCATCGCCCAGGGCACACGCCCACGCGGGCAGCGCGAGCCGATGCGGGTCGAACACATAGGCGTCCGTCGGACCGCGGCCTCCGCCCAGGCCCAGCCGCACCACCCCCGCGAGGCGCAGGTGGCGCAGGGCGTCGTCATTTTTCGAGTTCATGCGGGACGAAATCCCCTCCAGGCTCCGGCGTTCAGAGGATGTCCATCCTGCCGCGAAAGGAGCCCCGTCCCTCGGGGTTCAATCACGCATGCGTCCATTCGTCACCGTCGCGCTGCTCCTCCTGGGGATGCCCGTCCTGGCCCAGGATCCGTCGTCCTTCCTGCGCCAATACGCTGAAACAGGGCGCTTCATGAACGGGAGGCCCGTGAATGCGCGCATCACCCCGGACGAGAAGTCCGTCCTCTTCCTGCGCACGTCCCCCACGTCCAACGTGCGGATGCTCTACGCGTTCGACGTGGCCAGCGGGCAGACGCGGGAACTGCTCACCCCCGAAGCCCTGCTCAAGGGCGCGGAGGAGACGCTGTCTCCCGAGGAGAAGGCGCGCCGCGAGCGCATGCGCGTGAGCGCCCGGGGTTTCACCTCCTACAGCCTCTCCGAGGACGGCACCCAGCTGCTGGTGCCCCTCTCCGGCCGGCTCTACGTGGTGGACCGCGCGACGGGGAAGCCCACGGAGCTGAAGACGGGCCCCGGTGTCATCGACCCGCGCCTGTCCCCGGACGGCAGGCAGGTGGCGTACGTGCGTGAGCACGACGTGTACCGGGTGGACCTGGCCACCAACCAGGAGAAGCGCGTCACGCAGGGCGGCACGGAGCAGAAGACGCACGGCCTGGCGGAGTTCGTGGCGCAGGAGGAGATGGGCCGCTTCTCCGGCTACTGGTGGAGCCCGGACGCGAAGTTCATTGCCTACGCGGAGTCCGACACCTCTGACGTGGAGAAGCTCACCGTCGTGGACGTGATGCACCCGGAGCAGCCCGGTGCCTCCTTCCCCTATCCACGCGCGGGCAAGGCGAACGCGAAGGTGCGCCTGGGCGTCACGCCCGTCACCGGCGGCAAGACGGTGTGGGCGCAGTGGGACGCGCGGAAGTATCCCTACCTGGCCACGGTGAAGTGGGACAAGGGCGGGCCGCTCACCCTCGTCGTGCAGAACCGCCTCCAGACGGAGGAGCAGGTGCTGGCGGTGGACCCCGTCACGGGCAGGACGCGCGTGCTCCTCACGGAGCGGGATTCGGCGTGGATCGACCTGCACCAGGAGTTCCCGCTGTGGATGGAGGATGGCTCGGGCTTCCTCTGGTACACCGACCGCAACGGCGCTTCGGAGGTGGAGCTGCGCAAGGCCAACGGTGAGCTGGCCCACTCCGTGGTGAAGCCGGGCGCCGGCTTCCGGAGCCTCACCCACTTCGTGCAGGCGGACCGGACGCTCTTCTTCACCGGCGACCCGAACCCCACGCAGAGTCACCTGTGGCGCGTGAAGTCCGGCGGCGCTCCGGAGCGGGTGGCCACGGGCACCCCCGGCCCCGCAGTGGAGTATGGGCTCGTCTCCAAGAGCGGTGGCCTGACCGTCCTCAACACCCAGGGCCCCAGGAGCATGCCGCGCATGGTGGTGCTCAAGGGCGACGGCACGAAGCCTGGCGAGCTGCCCTCCATCGCCCAGGAGCCTCCCTTCACGCCGAACTTCGAGGTGCGCCAGGTGGGCTCACGGAAGTTCTGGACCTCGCTGGTGAAGCCGCGCGACTTCAAGCCTGGCCAGAAGCTGCCCGTCATCGTGGACATCTACGGCGGCGCCATCGTCACCGTGGTGCACCAGTCCATGGCCCTGCACCTGATGGACCAGTGGATGGCGGATCAGGGCTTCCTCGTGGTGCGGGTGGACGGCCGCGGCACCCCGCTGCGCACCGCGGAATGGAACCGCGCGGTGAAGCACGACTTCGCCACCGTCACCCTGGATGATCAGATTGAAGCCGTGCAGGCCCTGGCGAAGGAGGTGCCGGAGATGGACCTGGGCCGCGTGGGCATCACCGGCTGGAGCTTCGGCGGCTACATGGCGGCGCTGGCCGTGATGAAGCGCCCGGACTTCTTCAAGGCCGGCGTCGCGGGCGCGCCGGTGACGGACTGGCGCGACTACGACACGCACGCGACCGAACGCTACCTGGGCCTTCCGGAAGAAAGCCCCCAGGCCTATGAGGTCAGCAGCCTGCTGACGTACGCGAAGAAGGAAGGGCCCATCGGCGCGCTGCTGGTGATTCACGGCACCGCGGACGACAACGTGTACTTCTTCCACGCGCTGAAGCTGTCGGACGCGCTGTTTCGTGCGGGCAAGCCGCACCAGCTGCTGCCCCTGTCCGGCCTCACGCACATGATGGCGGACCCGCTCGTCACGGAGCGCCAGTACGAACGGGTCATCACCCACTTCCAGCAGAACCTGAAGTAGCGGAAGGCCCCGCCCGGCACCTGTCCGAAAGGTCCAGGTGCCGCGGGGCGTCGTCCGCTTCCGGTGGGAATCCTCTCCATGGCCGGACGTTGGGAGGGCCGCGCGGCGGCCGGAGTGTAGGCTTGCCCGCACCTTCCCGCGAAAGGAGCCCCGCCCCGCGCGGGGATTCAGCTACGCATGCGTCAGGTCCTTACCGCCGCCGCGCTTCTCCTCATGAGCAGCGCTCCCTCCATCGCCCAGGAGCGCAAACCCTCCGCCATGGCCCCTTCGCAAAAGCAGCCGGACACCTTCCTGCGCCAGTACGCCGAGACGCGCCGCTTCCAGAGCGGCCGCCCGGTGGGTACGCGCATCACCCCGGACGAGAAGTCCGTCCTCTTCCTGCGCACGTCCCCCACCTCCAACGTGCAGATGCTCTACGCGTTCGACGTGGCCGGCGGCCAGGCGCGTGAGCTGCTCACGCCGGAGGCCCTGCTCAAGGGCACCGAGGAGACGCTGACCCCCGAGGAGAAGGCCCGCCGCGAGCGCATGCGCGTCAGCGCCCGGGGCTTCACCTCCTACAGCCTCTCAGAGGACGGCACCCAGCTGCTGGTGCCCCTCTCCGGCCGGCTCTACGTGGTGGACCGCGCGACGGGGAAGTCCACGGAGCTGAAGACGGGCCCCGGCGTCATCGACCCTCGCTTGTCGCCGGACGGCAAGCAGGTGGCGTACGTCCGTGAGCACGACGTGTACCGGGTGGACATCGCGGCCAATCAAGAGAAGCGCGTCACGCAGGGCGGCACCGCGCAGAAGACGCACGGCCTGGCGGAGTTCGTGGCGCAGGAGGAGATGAGCCGCTTCTCCGGCTACTGGTGGAGCCCGGACGCGAAGTCCATCGCGTACACGGAGTCCGACACGGCCGACGTGGAGAAGCTCACCATCGTGGACGTGATGCACCCGGAGAAGGGCGGGGAGATCTTCCCGTACCCGCGTCCCGGCAAGGCGAACGCGAAGGTGCGCCTGGGCGTCACCCCCGTCACCGGCGGCAAGACGGTGTGGGCGCAGTGGGATGCGCAGAAGTACCCGTACCTGGCCACGGTGAAGTGGGACAAGGGCGGGCCGCTCACCCTCGTCGTGCAGAACCGCCTCCAGACGGAGGAGCAGGTGCTGGCGGTGGACCCCGCCACGGGCAAGACGCGCGTCCTCCTCACGGAGAAGGACAACGCCTGGGTGGAGCTGGCCCAGGACTTCCCGCTGTGGCTGGAGGATGGCTCGGGCTTCCTCTGGTACACCGAGCGCAACGGCGGCCCGGAGGTGGAGCTGCGCAAGGCGACGGGTGAGCTGGACCGCTCCGTGGTGAAGCCGGACGCGGGCTTCCGCAACCTGTCCCGCTTCGTCCAGGCGGACAAGACGCTCTTCTTCACTGGCGGCCCCAACCCCACCGAAAGCCACCTGTGGCGCGTGAAGTCCGGCGGCGCTCCGGAGCAGGTGGCCACGGGCACCACCGGCCCGGCCGTGGAGAACGGGCTCGTCTCCAAGAACGGAGGCTTGGTCGTCCTCAACACTCAAGGGCCCAAGGCCATGCCGCGCACCGTGGTGCTCAAGGGCGACGGCACGAAGCTGGGCGAGCTGCCGGAGGTGGCGCAGGAGCCTTCCTTCACGCCGAACTTCGAAATCCGCCAGGTGGGCCCGAAGAAGTTCTGGACCTCGCTGGTGAAGCCGCGCGACTTCAAGCCCGGCCAGAAGCTGCCCGTCATCGTGGAGGTCTACGCGGGGCCCACCGTCACCGTGGTGCACCAGTCCATGGCCGCGCACCTGCTCAGCCAGTGGTTCGCGGACCACGGCTTCCTGGTGGTGAAGGTGGACGGCCGCGGCACGCCGCTGCGCACCTCCGAGTGGAACCGCGCGGTGAAGAACGACTTCGCCACCATCACCCTGGATGATCAGATTGAGGCGGTGCAGGCGCTGGCGAAGGAAGTGCCGGAGATGGACCTGAGCCGCGTGGGCATCACCGGCTGGAGCTTCGGCGGCTACATGGCGGCGCTGGCCGCGCTGAAGCGCCCGGACTTCTTCAAGGCCGCGGTGTCCGGCGCCCCGGTGGTGGACTGGCGCGACTACGACACGCACTACACCGAGCGCTACCTGGGCCTGCCGGAACAGACGCCCCAGGCCTACGAGGTCAGCAGCCTGCTGACGTACGCGAAGAAGGACAGCCCCATTGGCGCGCTGCTGCTCATCCACGGCACCGCGGATGACAACGTGTACTTCTTCCACACGCTGAAGCTGTCGGACGCGCTCTTCCGCGCGGGCAAGCCGCACCAGCTGCTGCCCCTGTCCGGCCTCACGCACATGGTGCCGGATCCGCTCATCACCGAGCGCCAGTACGAGCGCGTCATCTCCCACTTCGAGCAGAACCTGAAGAAGTAGGCCTGAGCGCGGCGCAATGCCCTGAAAAGGCAGAGGCCCGGTTCCCTCAAGGGACCGGGCCTCTGTTGCTTCAACCAGTCCGTGAGGAATGGCTGAGACGCGTCACTTCACGCCGCGCGGACGTTCTGCGCCTGCAGGCCCTTCGGGCCCTTGGTGACTTCGAACTCCACCTTCTGGCCCTCGGCCAGGGTGCGGAACCCATCCATGTTGATGGCGGTGTGGTGGCAGAACACGTCCTCGCCCCCGCCGTCCTGGGTGATGAAGCCGAAGCCCTTCGCGTCGTTGAACCACTTCACGGTACCAGTTGCCATTGCGCTTCCTTGCGTTTGCAGGGCAGCCGTGGGGAAGGCCGCCCGTTCTGCCCGACGACCGGGGAGACAGAGCTATTTGTAGTGAAAGGGCCGACTGGAAGTCCAGCCGGCCCTCCGGGATTGCCCGACTTGAGCCCCCGCGGCGTCATGTGCGGGGGAGTAAGTCAGATGTCGAGCAGCAGGCGCTCGGGGTCCTCGATGCACTCCTTCACGCGCACCAGGAACTGCACTGCTTCCCGGCCGTCCACCAGGCGGTGGTCGTACGTGAGGGCGATGTACATGATGGGCCGGATGACCACCTGGCCGTCGCGGGCCACGGGGCGCTCCACGATGTTGTGCATGCCCAGGATGCCCGTCTGCGGCGGGTTCAGGATGGGCGTGGACAGCATGGAGCCGAAGATGCCGCCGTTGGTGATGGTGAACGTGCCGCCCGTGAGGTCGGCCATCGTGAGCTTGTCGTTGCGCGCACGGCCGCCGTAGTCACCGACCGTCTTCTCCAGGTCCGCGAGCGACAGCTTGTCCGCGTCACGCACCACCGGCACCACCAGGCCACGGCTGCCGCTCACGGCCACGCCGATGTCGTAGTAGTGCTTGAAGATGACGTCCTCGCCGTCGATCTCCGCGTTGATCTGCGGGAACGCCTTGAGGGCCTCCACGGACGCGCGGATGAAGAAGCTCATGAACCCGAGCTTCACCCCGTGCTTCGCCTGGAACTTGTCGTTGTACTTCTTGCGGAGCGCCATCACCTCGCCCATGTCCACCTCGTTGAAGGTGGTGAGCAGGGCGGCGTTGGACTGCGCCTGGAGCAGGCGTTCAGCGACGCGCTTGCGCAGCGGCGTCATGCGCACGCGCTCCTCGCGCGCGGCGTTGGGGCGGGGACCGGACGGCGCGGCGGGAGCCGGAGGCGCGGACGGGCGGTTCAGCTGACCCTGCACGTCCTCCTTCATGATGCGGCCACCGGTGCCGGAGCCCTTCAGCTGGCCCACGTCCACCCGGTTCTCCTCCGCCATCTTCCTGGCGGTGGGGGTGATGCGCGTGTCGCTGCCGGCCGGAGCGGCGGGCGTGGACACGGGCGCCGCGGCCTGGGCGGGCGCGGGCGTGGCGGCGGCCACGGCGGGAGAAGCGGCGGCGCCGGCACCGGCCTCGATGGTGCCCAGCACGTCGCCCACGCGGACCTTGTCGCCCTCCTTGAAGGCGATGGACGCGACGCTGCCCGCGGCGGGAGCCGGCACGTCGATGGTGACCTTGTCGGTCTCCAGCACGACGAGCGGTTCGTCCGCGGTGACAGACTCACCCTGCTTCTTGTTCCACTTGCCGACGACGGCCTCGGTGATGGATTCGCCGAGCGGAGGGACTTTCAGTTCAACGGCCATTCTGGGGTCCTCGGAGGATGGCTTCTTCGATGATGAGCTGCTGCTCGTAATCGTGCGTCTTCGTGAAACCGGTGGCGGGGCTGGCTGCCTCGGCGCGCCCGATGTAGCCCAGCTTCACCGTCTGCTGCTGAGAACGGCCGGAGAGGAGGTCGTGCAGGCGCGGGAACATGAAGTGCCAGCCACCCGCGTTGCGCGGCTCCTCCTGCACCCAGTACAGCTCCTGGAGCGCCGGCAGCTTCGCCACCAGGTTCGAAAGCTCGTCCTGCGGGAACGGGTAGAGCTGCTCCACGCGCACGATGGCGATGGAGTCGTCCTTGCGCTCGTCCCGGGCCTTGGCCAGGTCGTAGTAGACCTTGCCGCTGCACAAGAGCAGCCGCTTCACCTTCGCGGCGTCCGCCTTCGCGTCCAGAATCACTTCCTTGAACGCGCCCGTGGCCAGGTCGTCCATGCGGCTGGTGGCCTCCGGACGGCGCAGGAGGCTCTTGGGCGACATGATGACCAGCGGCTTGCGCACCGGGCGCAGCACCTGGCGGCGCAGCAGGTGGAAGATCTGCGCGGGCGTGGTGGGGTAGCAGACCTGGAGGTTGTCCTCCGCGCACAGGTCCAGGAAGCGCTCCAGGCGCGCGCTGGAGTGCTCCGGTCCCTGGCCTTCGTAGCCGTGCGGCAAGAGCAGCGTGATGCCGGAGAGCCGGCGCCACTTGCTCTCCGCCGCGGCGATGAACTGGTCGATGATGATCTGCGCGCCGTTGGCGAAGTCACCGAACTGGGCCTCCCACAGGGTGAGGCCGTCCGGCACGTCCAGGCTGTAGCCGTAGTCGAAGCCCAGCACGCCCATCTCCGACAGCGGGCTGTTCCAGACGTTGAAGGTCGCCTTGCCGGAGGCGAACTGGCGCAGGGGCGTGAACTCCTCGCCCGTCTGCGTGTCGTGCAGCACCGCGTGGCGGTGGCTGAAGGTGCCGCGCTCGCTGTCCTGGCCGGACAGGCGGATGCTGTAGCCCTCCGCCAGGATGGTCGCGTACGCCAGCGACTCGCCCTCGCTCCACTGGAGCTCCTCGCTCTCCAGCATGCCCTGGCGCTTCTTGAGCACCGTGCGCTCCACGTCGCGGTGCACGTTGAAGCCCTCCGGCGCGCTGGCCAGCTTCTGGAGCGCGTCACGCAGGGTGGGCTTGGCCACCGCCGTGGACACCTGGGGCGCGTTCTTCAGGAGGCCGCCCTTGTAGGTCTTCCACAGGCCCTCCAGCGCGTTGGGCTCCTTGAACTGGCTCTCCTGGCGGGCGCGGGTGAGCGCCGCGTCGAAGTCCTGGAAGCATCGCTGCTTGAGCGCGTCCGACTCCTCCGTGGTGATGCGGCCACCTTCCGCCAGCGTCTTCGCGTACAGCGCGCGCACCGGCGGGTGCTTGCGGATGAGGTCGTACATCGCCGGCTGGGTGAAGGACGGGTCGTCGCCTTCGTTGTGGCCGTAGCGGCGGTAGCAGATGAGGTCGATGACCACGTCGCTCTTGAACGTCTGGCGGTACTCGGCCGCCAGGCGCGCCGCGTGGACGCACGCCTCCGGGTCATCCCCGTTCACGTGGAACACCGGGATGTCCAGCATCTGCGCGATGGCGGTGGAGTAGATGCTGGTGCGCGAGTCCGACGGGTCGGTGGTGAAGCCCACCTGGTTGTTGATGACGATGTGGACCGTGCCGCCCGTGGTGTAGCCCTTGAGGCCGGAGAAGTTCAGCGTCTCCGACGTGATTCCCTGTCCGATGAAGGCCGCGTCGCCGTGGATGAGCAGCGGCACCACGCCGGTGCGCTCGGTGTCCCCGCCGCGGTCCTGCTTGGCGCGCACGCGGCCCTCCACCACGGGGCCCACGCACTCCAGGTGGCTGGGGTTGAAGGCCAGCGACAGGTGCACGTTCTTGCCCGAGCGCGTGGCGTGGTCCGACGAGAAACCCATGTGGTACTTCACGTCGCCGCGGCCCAGGTACGCCTTGGGGTCCTTGGGGCCGTCGAACTCGCTGAAGATCTGATCCGGCTTCTTGCCCAGGATGTTGGTCAGCACGTTGAGGCGGCCGCGGTGGGCCATGCCGATGACCAGCTCCTTCAGGCCCATGTCGCTGCCCACTTCCAGCAGCGCGTCCAGCATGGGGATGAGCGACTCGCCGCCGTCCAGGCTGAAGCGCTTGGCGCCCACGTACTTCGTGTGCAGGAAGTGCTCGAAGCCCTCCGCGTACGACAGCTTGGTGAGGATGTGCCGCTGCTCGTCCACGGTGAACGGCGTGCGGTTCTCGCTGTGCTCCATGCGCTTCATGAGCCAGCGGCGACGCTCGCTGTCGAGCATCTGCATGAACTCCACGCCGATGGAGCTGGAGTACGTGCGGCGCAGGCGCGTGACGAGCTCCGCCAGGCGCACGCGCTGCTGCGGGAAGACGCCGTTGCACTCCACCGCCTGCTCCATCTCCTTCGGCGTGAAGTGGTTCTCATCCATCAGCGCCACGTCCGCCACGTGGCCCAGCTGCGGGCGCGGACGCTCCAGCGGATCCAGGTGCGCGCGCAGGTGGCCGCGCAGGCGGAAGGCGGTGATGGCCTGATCCACCTTCGACTGCAGCCCGATGTCCTGCGCCGGAGCGGCCGGAGCCTGCGGCGCGGCGGCGGCCTGCACGGCGGCGTCGTTCGCCTTGCCCTTACCCTTGCCCTTGGCCTCCGGTGCGGCGGGTGTCGGCGCCTCCAGCAACTTCGTGTTGAAGATGGGGCGGCCCGTGCCGTTGTTGCGCTCGAACACCTCGCGCCAGCTCGCGTCCACGCTGCCCGGATCCTCGAGGAAGCGCGAGTAGAGCCCCTCGATGAAGTCGATGTTTCCACCAGAGAGGAAACTGTCCTGGAAATTCGCCATGGCGGGGGTCTTTTACTGGATGGGGGACGCGTTGGGGGGTTTTCGCCTCAGTTTGTTGAACCGCGTCATGGCCGGCTGCCCGGCTTCACTCCAGGGAGCAGATGGAGTCATGCCCCGCGTGAGCGCAGCTTCACCGAGCACTGGATTCCCTCTGCTGGGATGAGCTCAAAGGAGACGCCAGGACCCCTGGCATGCTGAACAGACGTACATCCGAGGCACATGAGACACGGGGTCCGGGGGCCCCCATGGCGGTTCAGGAGTGGTAAGCACTCGCCCCCCGCTTTCCACCCACTTTTTCCGAGAACGTACCGACATGCTCCTTCAGGGCAAGAAGCTGCTCATCACCGGCGTGCTCACCCCGCAGTCCCTGGCCTTTGGCGTCGCGGAGCATGCGATCGCGCAGGGCGCGGAGGTCATCCTCACCGGCTTTGGCCGGGCCAAGTCCCTCACCGAGCGCAGCGCGAAGCGGCTCAAGCCCGGCACGGAGGTGCTGGAGCTGGACGTGACGAACCCGGCGCACTTTCCGGCGCTGACAGAGGCGCTGCGGCAGAAATGGGGCCGCGTGGACGGCGTGCTGCACGCCATCGCGTACGCGCCCGAGGACGCGCTGGGCGGCAACTTCCTCAACACGCCGTGGGAGAGCGCGCAGACCGCGTTCCGCATCTCCACCTTCTCCGTGAAGGAGCTGGCGGTGGCGTGCGTGCCGCTGATGACGCAGGGCGGCTCCATCGTGGCGCTGGACTTCGACAACCGGCAGGCGTGGCCCATCTATGACTGGATGGGTGTGTGCAAGGCGGCCATGGAGGCCACGGTGCGCTACCTGGCGCGCGACCTGGGGCCCAAGGGCATCCGCGTGAACGCGCTCGCCGCGGGGCCGCTCGCCACCATCGCGGCCAAGGGCATCCCGGGCTTCAAGGCGCTGGCGCAGTACTGGGGCAAGCAGGCGCCGCTGGGCTGGAGCGACAAGGACAGCCACGACCACGTGGCCAAGACGGCCTGTGCACTTCTGTCCGATTGGCTGTCCTCCACCACCGGCGAGATGATTCACGTCGACGGCGGCTACCACGCGGTAGGCGCACCCCCAGTGGAGACGGTGGAAGCACCGGCCGAAGGGGTCTCCGCGACCCCCACGCCGAAAGAAGGCTGAATCCAACCCACCTTTCTGGAAAGTCCAGACAAACGCCTGCCAGGCTTCCCGGCGGACGGGAGCCCCCCGCTTCCGCCCGTCGGAGCGCTCACGGTAGGATCACCCATGCAGCGCAGGCGCATCCCGCAATCCGCGGAGCCTGCGCGAGGAGCCGTGGCACAGTGAGCACCAACGTCTTGCTGGTGGACGACAGTCCGACCGTCCGCAACATCCTCAAGATCTACCTGATGAACCTCAAGGTCAGCATCGTGGAGGCGGAGGACGCGCAGCGCGCGTTGCAGCTCTTGCGGTTGGTGCCGGTGAGCGTGGTGATCGCCGACATCAACATGCCGAACATGGATGGCATCACCTTCGTGAAGGAGGTTCGCGCCAGCGCGCAGCCGCAGGTGCAGAAGGTGCCGGTCATCCTCTTGACGGCGGAGAAGGGAGAGGACCTGCGCCAGCGCGGTTCGGCGGCGGGGGCCAACGCCTTCATCCAGAAACCGGTGTCGCATGACGAGCTGACCAAGACGGTGCGTCAGTTCCTGAGCGGGGGCTGAACCCGTGAGTCTGCCGACCCTGCTGCTGGTGGATGACAGCGACGCCATCCTGGCGTTGGAGCGGGCCATCCTCTCCGGGCACTACACCATCCACACGGCCAGCAATGGCCGTGAGGCGCTGGACAAGGTGGGGCGGCTGCACCCGGCGGCGGTGCTCTTGGACCTGTCCATGCCGGAGATGGACGGGGACGAGGTGCTCCAGCGGATGAAGGCGGACTCGGGCACGGCGGACATTCCGGTCATCATCATCTCATCGGAGAAGCAGCGCGCGGAGGCGTGCCTGGGGCAGGGCGCGGAGGCGTTCCTGGCCAAGCCCTTCCGCGCGGACGAGCTGCTCTTGCGCGTGGGCGAGGCGCTGGAGAACGCGCGCCGGCGCTCGCGCTCCGGGGCCATGCTGATCCTCCGGCTCAACGTGGGCGAGCGCGAGTTCGCCGTGCCGCTGGACTCCGTGAAGGAGGTCCTGCTGCAGCCCCTGACGCGGCCGCTGCCCACGGGGCCGTCGTACCTGCGCGAGTACGTGGAGCTGCGCGGCCAGGCGGTGTGCGTGCTGGACGTGGCGCTGCGGCTGGGCGTGCAGCACAAGGTGTCCATCGCGGAGCGGATGCTGGTGGTCATTGAAACGGAGGGCGTGTCGCTGGCGCTCACCGTGGACACCGTGAAGGACCCGGAGGAGTTCCAGGCGAGCGACATCGACCGGCGCGAGAAGGTGGGCGGCGCCGAGCACGGCCTGCTGCAGGAAGGGCTCGTGGGCATGCTGCGCACGGGTGGCCGCGCGCTGCCCATCCTGGATCCGAAGGTGTTCATCACGCGGGGACTCCTGCGCGACCTGCCCGCGCTGCTCGCGCCGGTGGAGGAAGAGCGGAGCGCATGAGTGCGGGGCTCGACCCGAGGCTTCTGGCCCGTGCCCGGGAAGTGGTGGCGGACACCACCGGCTTCCGGGACGACGCCATCGCCCAGGAGGCGGTGGAGCGCGTGCTGCGGGCGGAGCTGGCCCGGGGGCGTGTGCCCACGGAGGTCCTGAGCGAATTGCAGCAGCTGGGCTCGCCGCTGGCCTACACGCTGGTGCGCGCGGTCCTGGTGGGGGAGACGTACTTCTTCCGCCAGCCGGAGCACTTCCGCTACATCACCCATGAGGGCATTCCGACGGCGCTGCGCCACGGTGCCATGCACCTGCGCGGCTGGAGCGCCGGGTGCGCCACCGGCGAGGAAGCCTATTCGCTGGGCGCGTGCCTGCTGGCGTGCGCGCCCCCGGGGATGCCGGTGGAGGTGGTGGGCACGGACCTGCACGAGGCCAGCCTGGAGGCCGCGCGGCGCGGCACCTACGGCGCGTGGTCCCGGCGCGAGTCCGCCCCCGCGCTGCACCCCGTCTACGAGCTCCACAACGGGCGGCAGGTGTCCATCCTCCCGGAGGTGCGCAAGGTGACGCGCTTCGCGCCGGCGAACCTGCTGGCGCCCCTGCCGGAGCGCTTCGGGCATTTCGACTTCATCCTCTGCCGCAACGTGCTCACGTACTTCTCTCCGTCCGCGCGCGACGCGGCCATCGTCCACCTGGCGCGGGCGCTGGTGCCGGGGGGCCTCATGTTCCTGGGCACGGTGGAGGTGGACCGCACGCCGCCGGGGCTCACGCGCGAGGGGCCTCCGGAGCTGCAGGCCTTCCGCAAGCCCCGCCCGGAGGAGCGCACCTTCGCGCAATTGCCCGTGGCGCAGCCCGTGCTCGCGCCGCGCATGACGCCCGCGCCCCGTCGGCTGTCCGCGCCCATGCCGGTCTCGCCCACGCCGCCGCCCGTCCCTCCGCCCTCGCCCTCGCGGATGCACCTGCAGGCGCTGGAGCGGATTGAAGAGGGCAACGTGGCCGGGGCGACGGCGGTGCTGGAGCTGCTCGTGAAGCAGGCGCCGGACTACCTGCCGGGCCTCCTGGAGCTGGCGCTCCTGCGCGAGCGCGCGGGAGCCCGTGACGCGGCCTTCCCGCTGATGCGCGCGTTGCGCACGCGGGCGGGGCAGTTGCCACCGGACACGCTGGTGGATGGACCGGAGGCGCTGCCCGCGCGCTTCTATCTGGCGTCCGCTGACGCCTACCTGAATCTGGGGGCGCTGGAATGAAGGGGACGCCGCTGGTGGTGGACGAGACCCTGGAGTCGGAGACGCGGGACCTGCTCGCACGCCGGGCCGCGCGCCTGCGCGAGCAGGGCGAGTCGACGGTGGAGGAGGCGGTCCATTGGATCGCCGAGTTCCCGCTGGGCGAGGAGCGCTACGCGCTGCCGCTGGAGTCGCTGCGCGCCGCGCTGCCCCTGCGCATGGTGACGCCGGTGCCGCTGTCCGCGCCCGCGGTGATTGGCGTGCTGCGCTTCCAGGGCCAGGTGCTGTCCGCGCTGAGTCTGGCGTCGCTGCTGGGCGGCCACGGGTGGCGGCAGGACCCGGCCGTGCTGCTGGTGGTGGACCGGGGCGACGGCGAGCTGTGCGCGCTCGACTGCGAGGCGATTCCGCGCCCCACGACGTTGTCGCTCGCGTCTGTGGAGGCCGCGCGCGCCCGGGCGGAGGGGCCGGTGGTGGAGGTCTTCACCCACGACCGGCAGCTCATCCACCTCATCGACCCGAAGCGCCTGTTCGGCCGGTCCGACGGGGGAGTGCGCCATGCCCGTTGATCCGATGCTGCAGCCGCTGGTGGCGGGCTTCGCGGTGGAGGCCCAGGAGGTCATCCAGAAGGTCACCATGGACCTGCTGGAGCTGGAGCGCGAGGGGCTGGAGAACGACGCGCTCGCGAAAATCTACACGCGGCTGGGCCGGCACCTGCACACGCTGAAGGGCAGCGCCTCGTCGCTGGGGCTCCAGGACCTGGGCGACATCGCCCACAAGCTGGAGGACGCGCTGGCGCCGCTCAAGGCGCACACGCAGAAGATGCCTCGCCCGGTGGTGGACGTGCTGCTGCACGGGCTGGACCTCTTCATGCTGCGCGCCCAGGCGCACGCGGACGGACGCGGGGACGACCTGCCGAACCCCGCCGCCGCGCTGGCCCAGCTGGTCGCCGCCGCGCCGCCCCCGGAGGAGGCCGCGGTGCTGCCGGGGGGCGCCTTCGCTCAGGCGCAGCCTGTCGTGGCTGGTGGCCCGCCCTCCGCGGCCGGCACCCCGCCTGTCCCGGCCGAGGCGCTGTTCTCTCCGGAGCCCACGGGGGAGTCCTCCGACGCCGGGTGGCGCGTGAGCGCGAACCAGGTGACGTCGCTGATGCGCGAGGTGGAGCGCCTGCGCGAGGTTCGCCTGCGGGTGGAGGAGCGCAGCCGGGAGCTGGAGCGGGTGTCCACGCTGCTCGCGAAGCAGGGCCTGCTGGCGGAGACCGCGGAGGCGCGCACGCTGTTGTCCGGTACGGGCCGCTCCCTGCGCACCGACGGCGAGGAGACGAGCGACGTCGTGGACGCGCTGGAGGACGGCCTCAAGGCCATCACCACGCGCCCCACGCGCACCATCCTGGACCCGTTGCAGCGCATGGTGCGCGACCTGTCCCGCCAGCTGGGGAAGGAAGCGCGGCTGTCGGTGGTGGGCGCGGAGGTGTCGCTGGACCGGCGCCTGCTGGAGAAGCTCCAGGGCGCGCTCGTGCACATCCTGCGCAACGCCGTGGACCACGGCCTGGAGATGCCCGCCGAGCGCGAGAAGGCCGGCAAGCACCACGAGGGCGCGCTCACGCTGCGCGTGGAGCAGCAGGGCAACCTCCTGTACCTGGAGGCGAGCGACGACGGGCGCGGCATCGACCTGGCCCAGGTGCGCAAGGCCGCGGAGAAGCGCGGGCTCGTCACGGCGGAAGAGGTGGCGCGGCTCAACGACAACCAGGTGCGCGAGCTCATCTTCCGCGAGGGCTTCAGCACGCGCTCGGACGTGACGGACACCTCCGGGCGCGGCGTGGGCCTGGACGCGGTGCGCGCCACGGTGGAGTCGCTGCAGGGCCGCATCGAGGTGTCCAGCACGCGCGGGCAGGGCACGCGCTTCGTGTTGACCCTGCCGGTGGACCTGGGCAGCTCCCCGGTGCTGATGGTGCGCGCGCTGGAGCAGTTCGTGGGCCTGCCCATGCTGGCGGTGGAGTCCACTCAGCTGGCGCGCCCGGACATGCTTCGCGTGGGCAAGCGCCGCACGCACCTGGAACACCAGGGGCAGCTGTTGCCGGTGGTGGACCTGGGCGCGCGGCTGGGGCTGCGCGCGTCGTCTCCGCCCACGGAAGGCCAGCCGCTGCTCATCGTGCAGAGCGGCGGCAAGCGCGTGGCGCTGGGCGTGGACGCGGTGGTGGGGGACCGGGACCTGGTCATCCGCCCGCTGCCGTCGGAGGTGCGCGACGTGGCGGCCTGGCAGGGCGCGGCGACGCTCAGCCGGGGGGAGTTGCTGCTCATCCTCCGGCCGGACTGGGTGGTGTCGGATTCGGAGAAGGTGACGGTGTCCGCGGTGAGCCGGCGGGCGCTGGTGGTGGATGACTCGCTCACCGCGCGCGCGCTGCACCGGGCGATGCTGGAGGCCGGCGGCTTCCAGGTGCACCTGGCGGCCAGCGGGGCGCGGGCGCTGGAGCGGCTGCAGGCGGACACCTACGACGTCGTCATCTGCGACCTGGACATGGAAGAGATGGACGGCATCGAGCTCATCGCACGGCTTCGCGAGCGCAAGGACACGCACACGCTGCCCGTCATCCTGGTCTCCGCGCACGACACCACCGTGGCGCGCGAGCGGGGCCTGGCATCCGGAGCGGACGGCTTCCTCAGCAAGCGCGAGTGCGCCGCGGGCCGCCTGCTCGCGGAGGTTCTGGACGTGATGAGCCGCAGGGGGAGCCGCGCGTGAGCTCGAAGAAGCCCATTCGCGTGCTCGTGGTGGATGACTCTCCCACCATGGCCAACACCCTCACCGCGCTGCTCACGGAGGAGCCGCGCATTGAAGTGGTGGGCCGGGCGGGGGACGGCAACCGCGCCGTGCAGCTGGCGCGCCTGCTGCGCCCGGACGTCATCACCATGGACCTGTTGCTGCCCGGCCTGGATGGTCCGGCGGCCATCGGGCACATCATGTCCCAGGCCCCCGCGCGCATCCTGGTGGTGAGCGCCGTGGCGGAGCAGCGCGGCGTGGACCTGGGCTTTCAAGCCATGAGCGCCGGAGCGCTGGAGCTCATCGGCAAGCCCAACGTCACCAACGCGGAGGAGCTGCGCCGCTGGGGCCGGGACCTGGCCCACTCCGTGTGCCTGATGGCGGAGGTGCCGGTCATCTCCCGCCGTCCGCGCGTCGTGGCGCCGCCGCCCATGCCCAGCGGGACGCGGGTGGACGTGTTCGGCATCGTCGCGTCCACCGGTGGGCCTCCCGCGCTGGCGGAGGTGCTGTCCAAGCTGCCCCGCGACCTGCCGGTGCCCATGCTCGTCGCGCAGCACATCACCGTGGGCTTCACGCAGGGCATGGTGCGCTGGCTGTCCCAGGTGTGCGAGCTCCAGGTGGGCGTGGCGCGCGACGGCGAGCGGCTGGAGCCGGGCCGCGTGTACTTCCCGCTGGATGGCCACGACCTGCTGGTGGACAGCGTGGGCCTGGCGCGCCTGCAGCGCAGCACCGGCGGGCCGTGTCCCAACGGTGACGTGCTCTTGAGCTCGCTGGCCATGGCGTACGGCCGGCGCAGCGGCGGCGGCGTGCTCACCGGCATGGGTGAGGACGGCGCGCGGGGCCTGCTGGCCATCCGTCAGGCCGGAGGCGTCACCCTGGCGCAGGACGAGGCGTCCAGCGTCGTCTACGGCATGCCTCGCGCCGCCGTGGAGTTGAAGGCCACCGACGGGGGCACGCCCCTGGCGCTGGTGGCGGACCTCATCCTGCAGAGCTGTCAGCGTCCGTCGTTCCGTCCTGCCCGTGGCCCGGAGGGGGGGCCCCGGTGAGCCGTTTCCCACCTACGAACCGCAGTCGCCTGCGCTGTTCCTGGCGTCACCTGGCCGACCGTTGGCCGCTTGAGGACGCCACCCCTGGAGTCCTCCCTTGAAGCCAGCCACCGCGCTCCCCGTCTCCTTCCTGCGCGGGCTCGGGCTCGCGCCGAAGTTCGTGCTCGTCACGGCCGTCATCAGCGCCTCCGTGGCGCTGCTGCTCACCCTCATCGCCACCCGCCAGCTGGAGTCCAACCTGGAGGAGCGCCACGCCAGTGAGGGCGAGGCCGTGGCGCTGAGCCTGGCCATCGCGGCGGAGCAGGGCGTGTCCGCGGGCATGGGCTCGCTCCAGCCGCTCTTGGAGACGTTCCGCGAGCGCGAGGACCTGGCCTACATCTTCATCCAGGACCCCACGGGCTTCGTGCTGGTGCATTCGTTCCAGGGCGCCTTCCCGGAGAACCTGAAGGCCGCGCTCGAGGCGCAGCCCGGCATGGGCACGGGCCGCACCCGCGTGGTGCCGGAGGTGCGCATCCTGCGCGGCGGCAAGACGCTGCGCGCGCTGGACGTGTCCGCGGCCGTGGCGGAGAAGGGGCGGCTGGGCACCGTGCACGTGGGCATGGCGCGCGAGTTCATCGACGCGAGGGTGGATGCGCTGCGCTGGGAGATGCTGCTGTTCGCGCTCCTCCTGGAGGCGTGCGGCGTGGTGCTGGCGGCGCTGTTCGGCCGGAGCATCGTGCGGCCGCTGGCGGAGCTCACCTCCGTGGCGGGCCACATCGTGTCGTCCGGCGACCTCACCCGCGACATCCGTGCGCGCGGCAACGACGAGGTGGGGCGGCTGGCCAACTCCTTCTCCCAGATGGTGGGCAAGCTGCGCGAGGTGACGGTCAACCTCCAGCACGCCGCCACCGCGCTCACCCAGTCCACGGACCATCTCAACGCGTCTTCCACCGAGCAGGCGCAGACCATCTCCCGCCAGGCCGCCGCGCTGCAGGAGACGCAGGTGACGGCGCAGGAAATCAAGCAGACGTCCACGCTGGCCGCGCAGAAGGCGGAGAGCGTGCTCAGCGTCGCCGAGCGCGCGGACACCCTGGCCAGGGCGGGCGAGGCTTCCATCGAGCAGACGATGGCGGGCCTCAACGACATCCGCGCGCAGGTGGGCGAAATCGCGGAGAAGATTCTCGAGCTGGGTGAGCGCACGCGCCAGATTGGCGGCATCACCCAGACGGTGAAGGACCTGGCGGACCAGTCCAACATGCTCGCGCTCAACGCGGCCATCGAAGCGGTGCGCTCCGGTGAGCACGGCAAGGGCTTCAGCGTGGTGGCGCGCGAAATCCGCGCCCTGGCGGACCAGTCCATCCAGGCGACCACGCGGGTGCGGGAACTGCTGGACGACATCGCCAACTCCGTCACCGCCGCGGTGCGCATCACGGAGCGCGGCGCGGAGCGGATGGAGGCGGGCCTGGCGCAGGTGCGCGACAGTGGGCAGAACCTGCGCGAGCTGTCCTCCATCGTCCAGGACAACGCCGCCGCCGTCCGGCAGATCGCCGCCGCGGTGAATCAGCAGAACGTGGGCATCAATCAAATCACCCTGGCGGTGAATGACTTGTCCAAGATGATGGACGACACCGTGGCCCGCATCGGCTCCACCGGTGAGGCGGCCACCACGCTGCAAATCATCTCCGAGCAGCTCTCCAGCGCCGTGGGCGCGTACAAGGTCGAGTCCAAGGCGGAGTAGGAAACACGAAGGCCCCGAGTCCCCATGAAGGGGGCCCGGGGCCTCGGATGTTTCAGGGCCTCGCGGCGCCTTACGCCGGCACGGCCTCGGTGGCTTCCGCCTGGAGCTTCACGGCGTCGTCCACGACGTCGAAGCGGGCCACGCCGCCGCTCTTGAGGGAGCCGAACAGCAGCGCCTCCGCGAGTGGCTTCTTGAGGGTGTTGTCCACGAGCCGCGCCATGGGGCGCGCACCGAAGGCCGGGTCGTAGCCGTGTTCCGCCAGCCACGCGCGGGCGGCGGGCGTGAGCTCCAGCTTGACCTTCTTCTCGTCGAGCACCTTCTGGAGCAGGCGCACTTCCTTGTCCACGACCTTGAGGATGACCTCGGGGGGCAGGCCGGAGAAGAGAATCCAGCCGTCCAGCCGGTTGCGGAACTCCGGCGTGAAGGTGCGCTCGATGGCCTTCTTCGCCCGCGAGCCGTCCACCACCACGCTGGTGTCACCGAAGCCCATGGCCTTGGTGCTCATCTCCTGCGCACCCGCGTTGGTGGTCAGGATGAGGATGATGTTGCGGAAGTCCGCCTTGCGGCCGTTGTTGTCCGTGAGCGTCGCGTGGTCCATCACCTGGAGCAGGATGTTGAAGAGGTCCGGGTGGGCCTTCTCAATCTCATCCAGCACCAGCACCGCGTACGGGTGCTTGCGCACGGCGTCCGTGAGCAGGCCGCCCTGGTCGAAGCCCACGTAGCCCGGAGGCGCGCCAATGAGGCGGCTCACCGTGTGCTTCTCGGAGTACTCGCTCATGTCGAAGCGGAGGAACTCCACGCCCAGGCTCTGCGCCAGCTGCTTCGCCAGCTCCGTCTTGCCCACGCCCGTGGGGCCGGAGAAGAGGAAGCTGCCAATGGGCTTCTCCGGCGCCCGCAGGCCGGAGCGCGACAGCTTGATGGCGCCCACCATCTCTTCAATGGCCTTGTCCTGCCCGTAGATGACGCCCTTGAGCTCCTTGTCCAGGTTTTGAATCTGGACGCCTTCGCTCGCGGACACGCTCTTGGCCGGAATCTTGGCCATCTTGGAGACGACCTGCTCCACGTCGTGCGCGGAGACCACGCCCGTGCGCACGCCCTCCGGCTTGAGCCGCTCGGCCGCGCCGGCCTCGTCGATGACGTCGATGGCCTTGTCCGGCAGGAACCGGTCGTTGATGTGCTTGGCCGCCAGCTCCGCCGCCGCCTGGAGCGCACCCTCGCCGTACTTCACGTGGTGGTGCTCCTCGTAGCGGCTGCGCAGGCCCTCCAGCACCTTGACGGTGTCCTCCACGCTGGGCTCGTCCACTTCAATCTTCTGGAAGCGGCGGGACAGCGCGCGGTCGCGTTCGAAGGACGCCTTGAACTCCTGGAACGTCGTGGACCCGATGCAGCGCAGCCTGCCTGACGCCAGCGCGGGCTTGAGCAGGTTGGACGCGTCCATGGAGCCGCCGCTCGTGGCGCCGGCACCGACGATGGTGTGGATCTCGTCGATGAAGAGGATGGCGTCCGGCAGCTCCTGGAGCGCCTTGAGCACGCCCTTCAGCCGCTCCTCGAACTGGCCGCGGAACTTGGTGCCCGCGAGCAGCGCGCCCATGTCCAGCGAGTAGACGACCGCGTCCTTGAGCGCGGCCGGCACGCGGCCTTCCGTGATGAAGAGCGCCAGGCCCTCCGCGATGGCCGTCTTGCCCACGCCGGCCTCACCCACGTAGAGCGGGTTGTTCTTGCGGCGGCGGCAGAGCACCTGGATGGTGCGCTCCAGCTCCTTGTCGCGGCCGATGAGCGGGTCGATGCGGCCCGCCTTCGCCTCCACGTTGAGCTGCACGGCGTACGCTTCCAGCGGGCTCTTCTTCTGGGTCTCGCCGTCGTCGTCGTCACCGGCGGGGGTGGGGCGCGGCTCGCCCTCGGACTCGCCGTCCTTGGTGGTCCCGTGGGAGATGAAGTTGAGCAGGTCCAGGCGGGTGACACCCTCCTGCTGCAGCAGGTAGAGCGCGTGGCTCTCCTCTTCACGGAACATGGCGACCAGCACGTCGCCACCGTCGATGTACTTCTGCTCCGCGGACAGCGCGTGCATGGCGGCGCGGTGGAGCACTCGCTCCACGCCGATGGTCTGCTGAGGCTCGGCGTCCACGTCGTCAGGCAGGCGCTCGACCGTCTCCTCCAGGAAGGAGGTCAGGTTCTCCTGGAGGCGCTTGACGTTCGCGCCGCAGCCCTTGAGCACCTCGCGGGTGCGTGACTCACGGGTGAGGGCCAGGAGCAGGTGCTCCAGCGTCAGGTACTCGTGGCGCATCTTCCGCGCCTCGTCGAGCGCGGTGCGGAAGCTGGCCTGCAATTCTTTGGCAATCGATGGTCCTGCCACGGTTCAGCCTTCCTCGGGTTCCATGGACAGCCGCAGGGGGAACCCGTTGTCCCTCGCCGCGGCCTCCACTGTCTTGAGCTTCGTATCGGCGACGTCGTAGGTATAAACGCCCGCCACACCGATGCCGTTGTAATGAACGTGCATCATGATCTGCACGGCATCCGTCTCCGACTTGTGGAAGATCTCCTTGAGCACGGCCACGACGAACTCGCGCGTGGTGTAGTTGTCGTTGTGCAGGAGGACCTTGTAGAGCGTCGGCCTCTTCAGCTTCTGCTTGGGGACGGCCTCCGTGACGACCTGGCCGTCATCGTGTTGGTGCTTCTGAGCCATGGGCTTGCGGACTCCCTTGCCTTCGCTTCGCGAACCATTGGCGGGCCCTGCTTGAAACCGCTTAGACCCGCTCCTTGAAACCCGTCTCCGCCCACCACAGTGGCAGGCCGCTCTCGACGGCTGCCCGCTCGTGCGCCAGGAAGCCGCGCACCGCCCGGTCCAGGCCGGGGTGAAGGAACAGATGCGCACTGTACGTGAGGTGCGGCTCGAAACCCCGGGTGAGCTTGTGCTCGCCGCCTGCTCCGGGCTCGAAGCGCTCGCGGCCCCGGGCGATGCAGTCCTCCACCGGGTGGTAGAGGCACACGTTGAAGTGCAGGAACGGATGTTCCTCGAACGCACCCCAATAACGGCCGTACAGCGTGCTCGGCCCGGTGAAGTTGAACGCCCCCGCCACCCTGCGGCCTTCCCGCCGGGCCTCCACGAACTCGCACCGGTGCTTGAAGCCGGCGAGCAGGCGGGCGAAGAAGTCCTCGGTCAGCGAGCGCACGCCCCACGGATAGCGGTCCACCGTGGAGACGTAGAGTTGGTGGGCGCAGGCCGCGTCCACCTCCTCCAGCGCGTCGCCCCGGAGCGTCCGCAGGGTGATGCCCTGGTCCTCCACCTCGCGCCGCTCACGCTGAATCTGGTGCCGCCGCTTGGAGCGGAAGCGGCCGAGGAAGTCCTCGAACGTCTGGTAGCCCGCGTTGCGCCACAGGTACTGCACGCCCAGGCGCAGCGCGTAGCCCTGCGCCTCCAGCACCGGCAGCTCCTCCGGGGTGGGGAAGAGGACGTGGACGCTGGAGAGCCCCTCCGCGCGCGCGTACTCCAGCGCGGCGTTGTACAGCTCCGCCTCGCGGAACGGGGCGTCCTCGCCGGGGGCCACCAGCACGCGGCGGCCGGTGGCGGGCGTGAAGGGCACGCCCAGGACGAGCTTGGGGTAGTAGCGGATGCCCGCGCGCTCGGCGGTGGTGGCCCAGGCGGCGTCGAAGACGAACTCGCCGTGGCTGTCGTCCTTCAGGTACGCGGGCGCGGCGGCGACCAGGCGTGAGCCCCGCCACAGGGTGAGGTGGCGCGGGTGCCAGCCTCGCTCGGGCACCACGCTGCCGCTCTCCTCCAGGGCGGCGAGGAAGCCCCACTCCAGGAACGGCACCGACCCCGGGTCCACGAGCGCGTCCCATGCCGACGCGGGAACGTCGGTGATGGACGTGAGCAGGCGCAGCGTGGTGGGGAGCGAGGCGGACATGGACGTGGCGAGCGCCAGCCTATAACGGCGGGTGGCGGCTGCCGCCACGACCGGCGGGCCGCCCTATTTGCCGCGCGTGAGCTCCTGGGCGAGGAAGCCGGCGACCTCCGTGAGCCCCGCGGCGGCGCGCTTGCGGCCCTCGTCGGACTCCATGACCCGGCGGGCGGCGTCGCTGGCGGTGCCCACCTCCAGGTCCACCAGGATGAGGAAGGCGCTCCACCCGGCCGTCACGGTGGCGACCTTGCCCGGCCGCTGGGGCCGGTCGCTCAGGGTGGAGGCCACCTTCTCCAGGAGGCCGTCTTCCTTGAGACGTTTCGTGCTCCCGAGCATCTGCGTCCAGGTGGCCTCCAGGAGGGAGGTCAGCAGGCGCCCGGAGAGGGCGGTGGAGAGGCGCTGGGAGGCCTCCTCGGCGTCCACGCGGTGGGCGTCCGCGTAGGTGGGGCTCAGCTTGGCCACCACCACGGCCTTGGTGGCCAGGTGGGCGAGGCGGGGCGGGTAGGGCATGGTGCCATGTCTTACATCGGTGGCGGGCCGGGCTCCATCCGGAGTGAATGGCCAGCGCGAGGCGTTTGCCTGACAGCCGGACAGGTTGCTATGGGGCCCGGCGCCCTTTAGAGGAAGCGGACTTTCGTAGGGAGAACAGAATGTCAGTGAACATCCAGCTCGAGTGGACCCCCAACCCCAGCACGCTGAAGTACGTGGTGGACCGCAAGCTGCTGGGCGGTGGCGCCGTGAACTTCACCAACCGGGACGAAGCGCAGGCGAAGTCGCCCCTGGCGCTGCGGCTCATGGACATCCAGGGCGTGACGGCGGTGATGCTGGGCACGAACTTCGTCACGGTGACGAAGGGCGAGTCCGGCGAGTGGGACGAGCTCAACGACTCCGTGATGTCCACGCTGGACACGCACCTGTCGGAGGGACTGCCGGTGGTGGACGAGGCGGCCGTCGCGGCGGCGCGCCAGACGGTGTCCGCGGACGGCACGGTGGAGCAGCGCATCCAGGTCATCCTGGACGAGGAGATCCGCCCGGCCGTGGCGCAGGACGGCGGTGACATCACGCTGGACCGCTTCGAGGACGGCATCGTGTACCTGCACATGAAGGGTTCGTGCGCGGGCTGCCCGTCGTCCACGGCGACGCTGAAGATGGGCATCGAGGGCCGGCTCCGGGAGATGATCCCGGAGGTCACCGAAGTGGTGTCCGTCTGAGACGCAACGTCAAGGCACCGCAGGTCCGCAAGGAGCTGCTTCCGGACCAGTCCCAAGCGCTCCTGCGTGAGCTGCACCTGCTCACGCGCGAGGGGAACCTCAACGCGGACGCGCTGCGCAAGCTCAAGCAGGTGAACCACCTGGTGGGCCTGCTTCGGCCCGCCATGGAGGACGTGCAGACGCGCCACGCGAACCCGCTGGTGGTGGACGCGGGCAGCGGCAACGCGTACCTGGGCTTCGTCGTCTACGAGCTGTTCCTGAAGGACGCGGCGGGCGGTGAGCTGCTGTCCATCGAAGGGCGGCCGGACCTGACGGAGCGCGCGAAGGGCCGTGCCGAGCGGCTGCACTTCGACCGGATGCGCTTCCAGACGGCGCACATCGACGCGGCCGAGTACCCGGAGCGCATCCACGTGCTGATGGCGCTGCACGCGTGCGACACGGCCACGGACGACGCGCTGGTGGCGGCCATCAAGCACGGCGCGGACCACGTGGCGGTGGTGCCGTGCTGTCAGGCGGAGGTGGCCGCGCAGCTGAAGGAGAAGAAGGCGAAGCCGGCCGGCTCCATGTCGCTGCTCTTCCAGCACCCGTGGCACCGGCGCGAGTTCGGCTCTCACCTGACGAACGTCATCCGCGCGCTGACGCTGGAGGCGTACGGCTACCAGGTGACGGTGACGGAGCTGACCGGGTGGGAGCACTCGTTGAAGAACGAGCTCATCCTCGGGCGGCGGGTGCACGGGGACAACCGGCGCGCGCGGCTGCAGCTCCAGGCGCTGTTGGCGGAGACGGGCGTGCAGCCCCGGCTGACGCGGCTGCTGGGCATCAAGCCCGCGGGCGCTGCCGGTGGTGGCGCGGAGGCGGAGTCGGCGTCGGAGCCCGTGTCGGAAGCGGAGCCGGCTCCGGAGCCCACGTCGGACGCAGCGCCCGCGGCGCCGTCCGAATCCTGAACGCAAGCGGGCCCCACCTGGACCGTAGGGTGGGGCAGGTGACCTCACGGGAGGGGGAGGCGTGTTCCCCCGCACCGGGAAGGACCGCCGACCTGGCCGTGCGAGGCGGCCGGGCAGGCGTTACATGCCCTCCGTCCGCGCGATGCGCACGGGACGACATTCCAGAGGCCCGGGTTCCTTGAGGACGCGTCCGGGAGAATGTCGGAGGACGTGGGCACGTCAGGGGTACCGGTCAGGATGACGTCGATGCGGGAGGTCGGGCTCGGCGGCAGGACCCAGGGCGGCGTTCGCGGTGTCTGAATGTCGGGGTACGGAGTCTCTTCCCGGGATGGGGCCGGCCGGTGGCCGTCAGGGCACCGGATGCGAGTGGGACGAGCCGTGAAGCCTCCGCCGCGACGCGGTGGAGGGTGTTGATGGGAAGGGGCATGGCCTTGGAGCTGGATGACTGGGGTGGGAGCGGGCCGCTCCTGCACTTCGCCTGCGCGAACGGTTTTCCTCCGGAGACGTACCGGAAGCTCTTCGCGCGGCTCGCGACCCGCTATCACGTGGTGTCGCTGCGCATGCGGCCGCTGGTGCCGGGCCAGGACCCGAAGGCGCTCACGACCTGGAAGGAGCTGGGCGAGGACCTCGCGCGCGAGCTGAAGGCGCGGGGGCGCTCTGGCGTGCTGGGCGTGGGGCACAGCGTGGGCGGCACGAGCACGTTGATGGCCGCCGCCGCGAACCCGGGGCTGTTCCGCGCGGTGGTGGCGTTGGACCCCGTGCTCATCACCGGGTCCCGGCTGTGGGCGCTGCGCCTGATGAAGCTGCTGGGCCGCATGGACCGCTCCGCCATCGTGCAGGGCGCGCTGCGGCGGAGGGACCGCTGGGCGACGCGCGAGGAGGCCGCCACCGCGTACCGCCAGCGCAAGCTGTTCAAGGACTGGGACGCGGACTGCTTCAGCGACTACATCACGCACGGGCTGGTGCCCACGGAGGTGGGCGACTTCCGCCTGCGCTTCCCGCGCGAGTGGGAGGCCCGCATCTTCGAGACCTTCCCCGCGGATCCATGGAAGCTCATCCGCGACAACACGACGCCCACGCTGGTGCTGCGCGGCGAGCGCTCCGACACGCTGTTGCCCGACGCGCTGGCGCGGGCGGAGCAGGAGATGAAGCGCACGCGGGTGGACTCGCTGCCGCTCGCCTCGCACCTGTTCCCCATGGAGAAGCCCCGCGAGACGGCCGAGCGGGTGCTGACGTTCCTGGACGAGCTGCCTCCCGAGGACGTCACGACGCACTGATGCGTCAGCCGTAGGCCTCGCGCTTGATACGCTTGTCCGGGATGCCCAGCTCGTGCAGGTGGCCCAGCACCGCCTCCATGAAGCGCGGCGTGGCGGGCGTGCGTGTCTCCAGCGCCTTGCGCCGGTCCCACGGGGTGATGGCGGGCCCGCACACGTAGACGATGCAGGTGTCAGGCGCCGGAATCAGCTCGCGCAGGAGCGCCTCCGCGACACGGCCCTTGCGCACCTGGGGGCCGTACTTCGCTTCATCCGTTTCGCGCGTGAGCGTGTGCACCACCCGCACGCGGTCCGGCGCCGCCTGCTCCAGCGCGGCCAGCTCCTCGCGGTAGAGGATGTCTCCCCACGTCTTGTTGGACGCGAGGAACGTGTGCCGCAGCTTCAGCCCGCGGTGCAGCGCGTCCTTCACGATGGCGAAGTTCGGCACCGCGCCGGAGCCCGCCACCACGTGCAGCACGTGGTCCGCCCGCTCCGTCACGTCGTCCGGCAGCACGTACGGTCCCATGAAGCCCGTCACCTTCAGCTTCGCGCCCACCAGCCGCCCGTGCACCAGCAGGGGCGACAGGAGCGGCGGGTAGCGGGTGACGCCGGGGATGAACTCTTCGTCCTTCACCGTGATGGCCACGTGCCGCTCGTGCGGCGCGGAGGCGAGCGAGTACGAGCGCGGCGGCTCCTTGCGCCCCTTCTGCTCCTGCAGGTACGCGCACTGCTGCGAGAGCGCCCGGAACTGATGCGGGTCGATGTTGATGAACTGGCCTGCCTTGTAGTCGAGCGGTCCCTCCCCCGAGTGCAGCTCCAGCGACAGCGTCGCCGTGTCGTGGGTCTCCATCCGGAGGCCGGTGACGGTGGCCTCGTACTCGACGGGCCGCTTCGCTCGGGAGGGCGTGGCTTCAACGCTCATGCGCCTCCCCATAACACGCAGGGTGCGGGGCCGCGCGGACGGGCTCGCGGGCGGCGCGTCCTGCGCACCGGGTCCGCGGGGCCGGCACTTCGTTGGCTGGATGACGAAAGGG
>NZ_RAWQ01000095.1:0-36441 GCF_003668965.1 Corallococcus sp. AB030 | reverse complement strand
CACCAGGTCTTCCAGCGGCGCGCTGCCGTTGGACAGGCCCGCCTCCGCCACCGCGCGCGGCATGCCGTACACCACGCAGGAGGACTCCGCCTCCGTGAGCACCACACCCCCCGCGGCGCGCAGGGCCCGCGCGCCCTGGAGCCCGTCCTCGCCCATGCCGGTGAGCACCAGCCCCAGCGCGTCCCGCCCCCAGACCTCCGCCACGCTCTGGAAGAGCACGTCCACGGAGGGATGGTGCGGGGTGCCCAGCGGATGGCGGTCCAGGCGCGCCAGGTTGAGCGCCCCGTGCCGCGCCACCTTCAGGTGGTGGCCCGCGCGCGCCAGCACCGCGCGGCCCGGCACCAGCTCCATGCCGTCGCTCGCCTCCACCACCTCCAGCGCGCTCTGCGAGTCCAGCCGCTTGGCCACGGCCTCCGTGTAGCCAGCGGGGATGTGCAGCGCGAGCACCACCGGCGCCGGAAAGTCCCTGGGCAGCGCGGACAACAACCGCGTCAGCGCCTGCGGCCCGCCCGTGGACGTGCCCACCGCCAGCAGCTTCGTCGACGTCGCGGGCAGGGGCTTCGAGGGCGGGGCGTCCGCGGTCTCCGCCAGCTCCTGCTGATAGCGCGGCACCGCGCGCCCCGCGATGCGCACCTTCTCCACCAGCTCCGCGCCCAGCTCGTAGAGCCGGTCCGTGGCGAGCGCCGTGGGCTTGTGCACCATGTCCACCGCGCCCGCCTGGAGCGCGGCCACCGCCAGCTCGCTGTCCGTGCCCGCGCTGCTCACCACCACCACGCGCGGCGCGTCCGGCATGCCAGCCAGCGCGCGCAGGAAGCCCGTCCCGTCCAGCGACGGCATCACCAGGTCCAGGGTGATGACGTCCGGCTTGAGCTCCGCCACCCGCTCCAGCGCGTCCAGGCCGTCGCGCGCGGTGCCCACCACCTCCAGCCCCTCCGCCTCCGACAGCACCTTGCGCAGCACCTTGCGCGCGAACGCCGAGTCGTCCACCACCAGCACGCGCAACGTCATGAGTCCGCCTTGCTGTAGAAGAACGCGCCGCGGCGCTCCTCGCAGCGCAGCGCCGTGCCGAAGCGCATCAGGGATTCGGAGGTGCCCACCACCAGGTGCCCTCCGGGCCGCAGCGTCCGGGTGATGCTGTCCACCACGCGGCGCGCGGTGTCGTCCTGGAAGTAGATGAGCACGTTGCGGCAGAGGATGGCGTCGCAGCTGCCCGGCTCCGGGTAGCCCTCCGTGTCCACCAGGTTGAGCTGCCGCCACTCCACCCGGGCCATCAGGTCCGGCCGCACGCGGGGACGGCCGTCCACCATGGTCAGCCAGCGCCCCATCACGCCCGGGGGCAGCGCGCGCAGGCAGCGCAGGTTGTGCTCTCCCGACTTCGCGCGCTCCAGCGCCTTGGAGCTCA
This sequence comes from Corallococcus sp. AB030, assembly GCF_003668965.1. Taxonomy (NCBI): domain Bacteria; kingdom Pseudomonadati; phylum Myxococcota; class Myxococcia; order Myxococcales; family Myxococcaceae; genus Corallococcus; species Corallococcus sp. AB030. Next base: position 35,039 of record NZ_RAWQ01000095.1, on the reverse strand, counting down.
GGTCCGTGGCCAGGATGGACACGTCCCCCAGCACGCCGCGCGAGTCCAGGAGCATGGCCAGCGTGAGGGGCTCCTCGCCGGTGGAGCACGCCGCGCACCACACCCGGGGCTTGCGGCCGGCGCGGACCTCCGGAACGAGCAGCTCGTCCACCAGCACCTCCAGCGCCTGGGGCTCGCGGAAGAAGTACGTCTCGTGGACGAGCAGCGCCTCCACCAGCGAGGCCAGCGTCTCCGGCCCCTTCGGGTCGTAGCGGAGGAAGTAGTAGTAGTCGAGCAGCGAGTCGAACCCGGCATCCAGTGCCCGGGTGGACAGCTTCTCCGCCAGCAGGTCCCGGTCCTCGGGCCCGTAGTGCAGGCCCGAGCGCTGCTCGATGAGCATCGAGAGGATGGCCAGGACCTGCGGGGACAGCGGCAGCGCACTCATGGCCGTGGGTGTCCTAGCGCCCCAGTGCCAGCAGGCAGGCGCGGCGCACTTCGGGGTCCTCGTCGCGGTGGGCCGCCTTGTCCAGCGCCTCGCGTGCCTCCACCGTGCCCAGCGCCGCCACGGCGGGCGCGGAGGCCCGGCGTCCGGCGGGGCTCGCGCCGATGAGCGACTGCATCAGCGCCGCCTTCGCGTCCGCCCGGCGCATGCGCGCCAGCGCCGCCACCAGCAGGGGCGCCGTCGAGTCGTCCGCCGCCTCCAGCGCCGCCATCAGCCCGGGCAGGCGCCCTTCCACGGGCAGCGCCAGCGCGGACACCACCTGCTCGCGCAGCATCACGTCGCCCAGCAGCGACACCAGCTGCTGCGTCGCATGCGAACCCGTGCGCGTGGCGAGGAAGCCCACCGCCGCGCTGCGCACGCTGTCATCCCGGTCCCCGGCGGCGCGCAGGAGCGCGGGCAGCGTCTCCGGCGCGTCGTACTCCGCCACGGCGGACAGGGCGACCAGCCGCGTGGCCGGGTCCTCCGAGTGCACCGCCTCCAGCAGCACCGGCAGCGCGTCCGGCCGCCGGGCCACGCCCAGCCCCAGGAGGGCCGCGCGGCGCACGTCCGCGTCCGCTGACGAGGCCGCCCGGCGCAGCGCCGCCATGGCGCTCTCCGTGTGCATGTGCGCCAGCGCGTCCACCACCGCCACGCGCACCTGGCCCGCGTCGTCGTTGGCCAGCGCGACGATGGCGTCCGCGGCGGCCTCCTCGTTGAGCTTCCCCAGCGACTGGCACGCGTAGTAGCGCACCCACGGGTCGCGGTCGTTCAAGCCGCCCAGCAGCGTGGAGGTGATGCGCGCCTGCTTGTCCGTCTGGCCCAGCGCGCGCATGGCGGTGGCGCGCGTGCGCTCCGACTCGTGGTTCGCGGCGGCCAGCAGCGCGTCCACCGCGCGCGGGTCGTCGATGAAGGGCAGGCCGTAGATGGCCGCGTCGCGCAGCCGCTCGTCCGGATCCCGCATGGCGAGCAGCAGCGCGTCCAGGCCGCGCGGGTAGCCGAAGTACGCCACGATGCGCAGCGCCGCCCGCCGCTGGCGCGCGTCCGCGGAGCGCGCCGCCTCCAGCGCCAGGGTCTCCGTCGTCTCGCTGCCCAGCGACTGGATGGCGCCCACCACCGCCTGCGACACGCGCGGGTCCTCGTCCGCCAGCCGCGCGAACAGGGCCGGCACCGCGGACGTGTCGCCGATGCGCGACAGCGTCTCCGCCGCCAGCGCGCGCACCGTCGCGTCCCGGTCCTCCAGGCACAGGAGCACGTCCGGCACCGCCGCGGAGCGCTTGCCCACCAAAGGCAGCAGCGCCCGCCTGCGCGAGCTGTCACCCTCGCGCAGCGCCTGAAGAATCTGCGCGTCCGCCTCCGCGCCCAGTTCGCCCAGGGCCGCCGCGGCCGCGCGCGACACGCCCAGGTCCTGCGAGTCCAGGAGCTTCAAGAGCCCCGTGGCCGCGTCCGCGCCGCCCACCCAGCCCAAGAGGCGCGCGACGGCGGTCTTCTCCCCCGCGTCCGCGCCCGCGATGACCTGGGCCAGCCGGCGCCCGGTGGGGTGCGGCTCCGACGAGCTGGAGCGCAGCACCGACGGCACCGTGCGCGCGCCGCCGAAGCGCTGCACCTGCGCGTCGTGGATTTCGACGAGCGCCACCGCCGCCACGCGCACCACCGCGTCGTTGCCGCGCTGGAGCAGGCCCACCAGCGCGGGCACCGCGGCCTCCTGGCCGGTGCGGCCCAGCGCGCGCGCCGCCTCCAGGACGTAGAAGGGGTCGGACAAGAGCGCCATCAGCGCCGGCACGACGGTGGGGTCGCCCGAGCGGCCCAGCACGTCGATGGCGGGGAAGATGCGGAAGAAGTTGCCGCTGCCCAGCGAGGACAGGAGCGCGTCCACCGCCGCGCCGCCGCCCACGCGGCCCAGCGCCTCGATGGCGGCCACCGCCACGTTGTCGTCCGGGTGGACGATGAGCCGCGACAAGAGCGGCACGGACCGCCGGCTGCGGCGGCGCCCCAGCACCTGGGCGGCGTCACAGACGATGGCCGGGTTGGGGTCGTCCCCCAGGAGCTCCACCGGGCCTTCCACGTCGCCGGTGGCGGCCACCAGCGCGTCCACCGCCGCGGCGATGCGCGCCTCGTTGTCCCGGCGGTGGCACAGCACCTGGCACAGGGGCTCCACCGCGGCGGAGCCCAGGCGCGCCAGCGCGGACACCACGGCGCGGCGCACCGCCCACGACGGCGCGTCCAGCCCGTTCACCAGCACCGGCAGGCTCGCCGGGCCCCGGCGCGCCAGCTGGTCCACCTCTTCCACCCGGGCGCGGTCCTCCGCGGACAACGATAACGGGTGCTTCGCGGTCGTGCTGCTCACGTGGACTGCTCCCGCGTGTTCCGGGACGTCCCCGGCTCCGTGGCGCCCAACAGGCCGCTCAGGTGGCTCAAGCCCTCCACCTGCTCTCCGTTCAGCCGCGACAGCTGTCCCAGCCGGCCCGCGACCTCCTTCACTTCCTTGGCGGTGACGGCCATGGCGCGCGCCTGCTCCGCCGTGGTGCCGGCGATCTCCTTCGCGCGGATGCGCATGTCCTCCACCGACCGGCCCAGCTGCTCGCTCATCGTGGCCTGGTCCAGGGCGGCCTTCGCCACCGCCGCCACGCCCGTGGCCTGCTTCGCGGCGGACAGGGTGAGCAGGGACAGGGCGTCCGTCTGCTCATCCAGCGCGCGCGCGGTCGTCTTCGCCACCCGGCGCACCTCCTCCGCTCCGCGCACCAGGCTCGTGAGCGCCTGGGCCTGCTCGTCCGTGGCGCGCGTCACCTCCTTGGCCAGGGTGGCCACCTGACGGCTGGCGAGCTCGCCCTGCTTGAGCGCGCGGGCCTGCTCCGACATGGCGCGCGTGGACTGGGCCACCTCCTTGCGCGTGGCCTCCATGGCCTTCGTCACCTCCTGCGCGGCCTTGGCCTGCTCCGAGATGCCGGTGAGCGTGCGCTGCGTGGAGGACGCCACCTCCTGCGCTGTCGCCCCCAGGGCCCCCACCTGCTGGCCCTGCGTCATCACCGCGGCGCTCACGCCCTGCACCAGCTGGCGCATCTGCGCGGCGCCCCGGGCCAGGTCCGTGGCGGCCTGGGCCTGCTCCTGCATGGCGCGCGACACCTTCTCCGCCACCTCCGTCAGCTGGTTGTTGGAGCGCACCGCGTCGCGCAGCGCCTTGGCCTGGTCCTGGGTGGCCTGGGTGGTCTGCCGCGCCATGCGCCGCATCTCCGTGCCGCCCTGGGTCAGCGCCTGCGCGGCCTGCGCCTGCTCCACCGCGGACGCGGCGATGAGCCGCCCCTGCTCACTCACCTTCGCCGTGGCATGCACCAGCGCCTGCACCGCCTGCACCTGCTCCGCCGACGCGCGCGACGCCTCACGCACGTTCGAGCCCAGCTCGTCCACGCCCTTGAGGATGGTGCCCAGCGCGCGCTCCGCCTCTCCCGCCAGCGCCGCGCCCTCGTCCGCCGCGCGCACGCCTTCACCGGTGGCCACCGCCGCCTCGCGCGCCGTCGTCTGGAGGCCCCGGACAATCTTCGCCACGTCACTGCTGGCCGCCGCCGCGCGGTCCGCCAGGGCGCGAATCTCCTCCGCCACCACCGCGAAGCCGCGGCCGTGCTCACCCGCGCGCGCCGCCTCGATGCTGGCGTTGAGCGACAGGAGGTTGGTGCGGTCCGCGATGAGGTTGATGGTCTGCACGATGTCGCCAATCTCCTCGGCGCGCCGGCCCATCTCCTTCATCACCCCGGACGACTCCACGATGGACTGGCGGATGCGGCCGAAGCCCGCGATGGAGCGCCCCACCGTGGCGCCGCCCTCGCGCGCGCTCGTGCCCACGCGCTCCGCGGCCAGCCGCGCCTCCTCCGTCAGCTGCGCCGCGCGGCGCGTGGAGGACTCCAGCTGCGAGGACGCGGTGGCGCTGGTGGACGCCAGGCCGTTGATGCTCTCCGCCCCGCGGGCCACCGCCTGGGCGGAGCGGGACAGCTGCTCGATGGTGGCCGCGTTGGCGTCCACCACGGCGGCGTTCTTCTCCGCGGTGGCGGCCACCTCCTCCACGCTGGCGGCCACCTCCTGCACGGTGGACGCGGTGGTGACGGCGCTCGCCTCCAGGGTGCGCGTGTGCTCGGCGACGCCGCGCACGCTGCGGGCCACCTGCTCCGACGTGGCGGCCGTATCCTCCACGCTGGAGGCCATGGCGGCCGCGTCGCGCACCACGTCCTGGAGCGTCTTGCCCAGGGACACCACGGCGCCGGACACCTGGCCCATGCGCTCGCCCACGCCCTGCGCGTCCGCGGCCAGCCGGGTGATGCCCTTGGACATCTCTTCAATGGTGGCGGCGACCTCCTCCGTGGTGGCGGCGCTGGTCTGGTTGCGCGACACCAGGTCCTCCACCGTGGCGGTCATCTCCTGCATGCTCGCCAGCAACTCCTCGCTGGAAGCGGCCAGGTCCTCCGCGTTGGCGCTCACGCCCTTCACCGAGCGCGCCACCTCCTCCAGCGTGGAGGCCGTCACGTCCGCGCTGGAGGCGAGCGAGCCCGCGTCCTTGCGCACGCCGGACACCGACGCCGTCACCTCCTGCATCGTGGCCGCGTTGGTCTCCGCCTCCTGCTGCACGCCCTTCGCCGCTTCGCCCGCGGACAGCTGGCTGCGCACCAGCGACTGCACGGCGGTGCTCGTCTGCTCCACCTGCGCGGCCACGGACTCGATGGCGATCCGCACCTGCTCGCCCGCCGCCGCCTGGTCGTTGCCCGCGGACGCGAGCCGCGTCGCCAGCTGCTCGGTGGACTTCACCAGCCCCACGCCTTCCGCCACCTGGAGCGAGGCGCGCTCCGCCAGCGCGCGAGCGTCCTCCAGCTTGCGCACGCTGTTACCGTTGTCCGTCGACATCCGCCGCCTCCTCCCCCACCACCCGGGGGAAATCGATAAGCATCACCAGCCGGGGGCCCACTTGCGCCACGGCCTTCACGAACCCCTTCGCGCCCTCCACCACCATGGGTGGGGGCGGCTGGATGGTGCGGGGGTCCAGCTTCAGCACTTCGCGGGCGCTGTCCACGAGCAGCCCCACGGTGCGCTCGCCCAGCTGCCCCACAACCACCCGTGAATCCAGGGACTGCGTCCCCGCCGGCAGCCCGAAGCGGGCGCGCGCGTCCACCACCGGGATGACCCGGCCGCGCACCTGCACCAGGCCGGCCACGTGCGCGGGCGCCCCGGGCACCGGCGTCGCGCCGGTGAAGGACTCCATCTGCACCACGTCCGCCGCGGGCATCGCGTATTCGGTCCCGTCCACCTTGAACAGCACGTGCAGCACGTTCATGACACCCACTCCCCTGCCCTGGTCGCACGCTTGCGGCGGCCCGCGCGCGCCGCGCCCAACGCGCCCAGGTCCAGCACCAGCGTGGGCTGGCCGTCACCCAGGTCCGTGGCGCCGGCCACGCCAGGCACGCGCACGAGCGGATCCTCCAACGGCCGCAGGACGATCTCCTGCTGTCCCACGAGCCGGTCCACCGCGAAGGCCACCGGCTCCCCGCGCTGGCGCACGATGAGCGCCTTGGCGCCCTGGCCCGCCGCGCTGGCGTCCCCGGTCGCGTCCAGCAGCGACACCAGCGACACCAGCGGCACCGCCGCGCCCCGGCGCTGCACCAGCCCGATGCCGTCCGCGCCCGCGGGGCGCACCACGCCCGCCACGTCGATGAGCTCCTCCACGGTGCCCACCGCGACCGCGTACCGGCGGCCCGCGCACTCGAAGACGATGGCGTCCATCAGCGTCACCGTCAGGGGGACGCTCAGGGTGAAGGTGGTGCCCACGCCCTTGCGCGTGTCCATGCGCAGCTCGCCGCCCAGCTGCTCCACGACGATGCGGCGCACGATGTCCATGCCCATGCCCCGGCCGCTGGTGCGCGTGGCCTCCTGGCGCGTGGACAGGCCGGGCCGGCACAAGAGGTCCAGCAGCGCGTCCGCGGAGTCCGGCACGGGGGCGTTCGCCGCCTTCGCCACCGCCTTCGCGTCCACGCCGCGTCCATCGTCGCGCAAGGTGAGCTCCAGCTGGCCGCTGGCGCGCGCATGGCAGCCGAGGCGCACCAGCCCTTCCTGGGCCTTGCCCGCGGCCTGGCGCTCCTCGGGGGACTCCAGCGCGTGGTCCACGGCGTTGCGCACCAGGTGCACCAGCGCGGGCAGCAGCCGGTCCGCCACCGCCTTGTCCAGCTCCGCGTCGCCCACGTCCAGCTCCAGCCGCACCGCCTTGCCCGTGGCCCGGCGCAGGCCGCGCACCAGCAGGGGCAGCCGCTCCAGCACGTCACCCACGCGCACCATGCGCAGCCGCAGGATGGCCGAGCGCAGGTCGCGCAGCTGCCGGCCGTTCTCCTGGAGGATGGCGGTGATTTCCCGCGTGGGCGCGCCCGCCTGGGTGAGCGCCGCCACCGCGCGCGTCAGCCGCGAGCGGTTGACCACGAGCGCCGCCAGCCACTCCATGGCCTCGTCCAGCCGGGACACCTCCACGCGCAGCAGGCCACCGCCCCGGCGCACCTCCGGCTCGTCCAGCTCCTCCTCGAGGACGGCGGGACCGGGCGCGCCCTCCGCGCCAACCGGGACCCCGTCCTCGGGCGCCGGCTCGGCGGGTCCGGCGGCCTCCAGCGAGCGCACCGTGGCGGGAGCACCGCCCACGGCGTCCAGCAGCACGACGTCCTCCGCGCGGGTGATCAGCAGCAGCGCGAACGCGAGCGACGCGCCCCCCGCGGCGGCGCCGGACAGGGGCAGCACCTTCACGATGTCCGCGAGCTTCGCCACGCGCTCGCGCACGGTGTTGATGTTGAGGCCCTTCGCGGCGCGCTCCGACGAGGGCACGAAGTCCAGCCGCAGCGCGCGCTGGCCTCCGGCGAGCCCGCCTTCCAGTTGCTCGCGCTCGGACGGGGTCAGGCGGGAGGCGAACGCGGCCTCCGCGTCCAGCTTCACGGGCCGGGACCGCTTGGGGGCCGCGTCCCGCACCTGCGGCCCCAGCGCCTCCAGCCGCTCCAGCAGGTTCGCGGGCGCGGGCGACGCCGTCTTCCCGGCGCCCAGCTGCCGCACGCGCAGCTCGATGGCGCGCAAGCCCTCCACCAGCGGCTCCACGCTGGACTCGGGCAGCCGGCCGCCGGCCTGATCCGCCAGCCGCAGCGACGCCTCCATCCAGTGCGCCACGGAGACGACGGGCTCCACGTCCACCATGGCGGACAGGCCCTTGAGCGTGTGCAGCGCGCGGAACAACTCGCGCACCGCGCGGGGCTGGGCCTGCCCCTTGCGAACGGCCTCCTCCACCGCGAGCAGGTCCTTCTGCGCGGAGGCAAGCAGCTCATCCGCCTCCGCCAGGTACGCGGGGAGGAACTCCGCGAACTCCCCGGTTCCCGTCACCCGCGCGGCGCCTCGGCCGGGGTCTTCTCCAGAAGGGCCCGGGCGGCGCCCTGGATGGAGTCCGGCGTGAAGGGCTTGGTCATGAAGCGGTCCGCGCCGGCCTGCAACGCGCGCTCACGGGACGCCTCGTCGCCACGCGTGGTGACGATGATGATGGGCAGGTTGCGCAGGTGGTCCTGTCCGCGCACGAACTCCACCACCTCGATGCCACCGATGTCCGGCATGTTGAGGTCCAGCACGAGCAGGTCGTACGGCTTGAGCGACAGCTGCTCGATGGCCTCCAACCCGCTGGACGCCTGGGTGAAGTGGCTCTCCGGATAGGGCCGCAGGCAGGCGACCACCATGTCGCGCATCACCTTGCTGTCATCGACGACGAGTACCTCGGGCATGGCGTCCTCTGGAAACGACCGGCCAAGCTAGATCGATTCCGATCCGCTGAAAGAAATGAGTCATCCGGCGCGCGTTGAACGTTGGCTGGTCCACGCCCGCCTTGGACGATGTGCCACGGCGGGCGACGAAGCGCCACGACCGCCCGCACATCCGGCACCCTGCGCCCTCCTGTTTTTCCGCACCGGGGACCGAATTTCAACCATGCGCCCGCCTCCTCCGCCCGACGCCTCCTTCCCCCACCCGCCGGGCCCGCCTCCACTCCCCCTGGAGCACGCACCTTGCGTCTGGGTGGTGGACGACAGCGCCAGCGAGGCGCGCTTCATCAAGACCGCGCTGGGAACGGGCTTCCAGGTGGAGACGTTCCCTGACGGCGCCGCGATGCTCGAAAGGCTGCACGCCGGGCGGGCACCGGACGTGGTGGTGTTGGATTGGGAGATGCCGGGAATGTCCGGTCCCGAGGTCTGTCAGTTCCTGCGCGGACAGCGGGAGACCCAGGCCCTGCCGGTCCTGCTGCTCACCGCGCACGGCCGGCCGGAGGACCTGGTGCAGGGCCTGCGCGCGGGCGCCAACGACTACGTGGCCAAGCCCTTCCGCACGGAGGAGGTGCGCGCGCGGGTGGACGCGCTCGCGCGCACCAAGCGGCTGGCGGACGACGTGCGGCGCTCGAGCGAGGAGAAGGCGGAGGTGTTCGCGCAACTGGACGCGCTGCTCACGTCCTCGCCCGTGGGGCTGTCGCTGTTGGACCGGGACCTGCGCTTCGTGCGCGTCAACGCGCGCATGGCGAAGCTGGACGGCTTGTCCGTGGATGCCTACCCGGGCCGGACGCTGGTGGAGGTCCTGCCCCGCTTCGCCTCGCGGCTGGAGCCCCTCCTCCGCCGTGTCCTGGAGACGGGCGAGCCCGTGGAGGAGCTGGGCTTCACGCTGGAGCACCCGGGCGTCCCCCACGGCGAGCTGTACGTGATGGCCAGCTACCACCCGGTGCGCACGGCCCGGGGGGAGGTGGTGGGCGTGGGCAGCGTGCTGGTGGACGTCACCCGGCACAAGCAGGCGGAGGCGGAGCTGCGCGCGTCCGCGGAGTTCCGCGAGCGCTTCCTGGGCATCGTGGGCCACGACCTGCGCAACCCCCTCAGCTCCATCCGCATGGGCGCCAGCTTCCTCGTCGCCAGCGAGCAACTGCCCCCCGCGCTGGAGCGCACCGCCAGCCGCATCATCAACAGCACGGACCGGATGACGCGGATGATCACCGAGCTGCTGGACTTCACCCGCAGCCGGCTGGGCAGCGGCATCCCCCTGAACCCGGCCGCCACGGACCTGGGCCAGGTGGCGCGCCAGGTGGTGGAGGAGCTGGAGCTGGTGCACCCCCACCGCACCGTGAAGGTGACGTCCACGGGTCCCCTCACGGGGAACTGGGACGCGGACCGGCTGGCGCAGGTGCTGAGCAACCTGGTGGGCAACGCGCTCCAGTACAGCCCCCCGGACGCCGCCGTGGAGCTGACGCTCGTGAGCGAGCCGGAGCAGGTCATCGCGCGGGTGAGCAACCCGGGAGAGACCATCGCCCCGGCGGAGCTGGAGACCTTGTTCCACCCCTTCCAGCGCGCGCGCACCGGCGCCCACGTTCCGTCGGGCCTGGGCCTGGGCCTCTTCATCTCCGACCAGATTGTCCGAGGCCACCGGGGCACGCTCACCGTGACGTCGGACGCGCAGCGAACGGTCTTCACCCTGACGCTGCCCCGGGCCGGCGCATGAATCCCGGAGGGCGCACGCCACCCCGCTCCCGCGCCTCCCGGCCGTCCAGGCCCACGAGCCCCCTGGAAACGCTGGCACCCGTGCCCTACCGTGCATGCGTGTCCACTCCGCAACACCGCACCACCCTGCTCCTCGTCGAGAACAACGAGGACGTCCGCGAGGCGCTGCGCGAAATCCTGGAGTCGGAGGGCTACCGCGTCCTCACGGCGATGAACGGCCAGGACGCGCTCAACCTGCTGGCGGAGCAGGAGCGGATGCCCTCCCTCGTCCTGCTGGACCTGGTGATGCCGGTGATGGACGGCCACGCCTTCATCGAACACCTGCGCGGCACGGGCGCGCTCGCGCTCATGCAGGTGCTGGTGCTCACGGCGCACCCCACCCTGCCCTTGCCGCATGGCGTGGCCGGACGGCTGGGCAAGCCGGTGAAGCTGGAGGCGCTGCTGGACGCCATCGCGGTGCACACCACGACGGCGTGATGCCGTGCGCTCAGGCGGCGGCGGGGCAGTGCCGCGCCACCATGGACAGCAGCTCCGGGATGTCCACGGGCTTGCGCAGCAGGCCCACCGTGCCCGGCGGGGCCTTGGCGGAGAAGTGGGCGGTGAGCATCAGCACGGGCAGCTCGCGGTAGCGCGCGTCCTCCCGCAGCCGGTGGAGGAACTCGTGGCCGTCCATCACCGGCATCATCAGGTCCAGCAGCACCAGGCAGGGCTGGTCGTTGTTGGCGGCGAGGACGTCCAGGGCTGCCTGGCCATTGGCGGCCTGGAGCACCGTGTAGTCCTCCATCTCCAGCAGCTCCGCCACGACCTCGCGCAGGTCCGGTTCGTCGTCAACGATGAGGATGATGGAACGCGAGGGGGTGCTGCTCACGGACGGCAGCCTACGCAGGTATTGCTACGAGCGCCAAGGAAGACGTGCCTCCCTGCCCCTCACTGCGTGCGGTGATTTCACGCGGGGCAGGCCCCCGCCCGTCCGCCTGTCGGGAATCACGAGGGAAACCAGGCGGGTCGGTTGCACCGGGAGACACGAGCCCCTACCCCCTTCTCTACGGGCCCATGAATCTCATCGCGGACTTCATCGAAGCCAACCTGGACGCCCTGGTGCGGCGCTTCTCGGAGGCGGCGCGCGGGCTGGAGAGCACGCAGGGACTGAAGCCTTCGGAGCTCATCTCCACGGTCCCGGAATACCTCCATTCGGTCGCGGCCATCTGCCGGCACGGCCCCACGCCGGAGCGGTTGGAGACGCGGGCGCGCCTGGAGGAGGCCCACATCAACCTGCGGCTGCGCGTGGGCGCCACGCAGGAGGACGCGACGGAGGAATACACGCTCCTGGGGCGGCTCATCCCCCAGCTCTGGGAGGACGCCCAGCCGGAGCGCAAGCCCGACGCCTCGGACCTTCAGTGCCTCTTCCAGCAGATAGAGGAGGCCATGGAACACGTGGTGCTCCTCTTCTCCGGCGACTCGCTGGAGGATCGCCAGCGGGAGAAGCGCTTCCTGCGCCAGATGGACGCGCTGGCGCCCCGGTCGCTGGAGCCCGGCACGGACATGCAGGGCCCGCTCAAGCCGCTGGTGGAGCTCATCGCCCGAGCGATGGAGGCCGCCGGAGCGGAGCTGTTCCTCGTGGACGCGGGCGGCCGGAGGTTGTTCCCCGCCGCGCACACCCTGCACCTCGTTCCGCCTGCCGGCCGGTGGGCGGACACCCAGGGGCCGTCCTTCCTGGGCCGGGTGGCGCGCGCCGAGGAGCCGCTGGTGCTCGCGCAGGCGCGGGGGCTGGAGGACTTCGAACGCGAAGGGCTGGAGGCCAGTGCGTGGAGCACCCTGCTGGGCCTGCGGCTGTGGCCCCACGGCGCCCTGATGGGCGTCCTCTGCGTGGGCTTCGCGGAGGCCCGGCCGGTGCCGCCGCGGGCCAAGCGCTTCCTGGAGACGCTGGTGGAGTACCTCTCCGGCATCCTCGACCGCGCACTGCTGATGGGCCGGCTGAGCGAAGCCCACGCGCGGATGGAGGCGTCGGAGACGCGCTATCGGCTGGCCAGCCAGGCGGCCGCGGACACCGTCTGGGATTGGAACCTCCTCACGCAGAAGGTCGCCTGGAGCGGGGAGACGCGCAGGCTGCTGGGCTTCGCGCCCGAGGAGATAGGCCCCCTGGCGCAGTGGTGGGTGGCGCGCATCCACCCGGAGGACCGGGAGCGGGTGGAGCACGGCATCCGCGCGGCCATCCAGGGCACGCAGGCGCGCTGGCAGGACGAGTACCGGTTCCTCAACCGCCAGGGCGACGTCGTGCGGGTGCTGGACACGGGCGTCATCCTGCGCGACGCGGCGGGCCGGGGCGTGCGCATGGTGGGCGCCATGCAGGACGTCACCTCCCGATGGGAGGCGCAGAACGGACACGAACAGCAGCTGCGGGAGGCGCGGACCGCGCGCGTCCAGGCCGACACGGAGCTGAGCCAGTTGCACGCGCTCTTGCGGCAGGCGCCCGTCGCGCTCGCCATCCTCCGGGGGCCCGCGCACGTCGTGGCGCTGGCCAACGACCGCGTCTGCCAGCTCTGGGGCCGCACCAGCGACCAGGTCCTGGGCCGTCCCGTGCTCGAAGCGCTGCCGGAGGTGGAGGGCCAGGGCATCCGGGAGCTGCTGGACGGAGTGCTCACCACGGGGGCGCCCTACGTGGGCCACGAACTGCCCGTGCGGCTGGCGCGGGCCGCGGGCGGAGCCCTGGAGGAAGCGTACTTCAACCTCATCTACCAGCCGCTGCACGAGACGGAGGTCGGCCTCCAGGGCATCCTCGTCGTCGCCAACGAGGTCACCGAAGCCGTGCAGGCCCGTCAGCGCGCGGAAGACCTGGCGGGGACGCTCAGGGCCAGCGAGGAGAGCCTGCGGTTGGCGCTGGACGCGGCGGACATGGGCAGCTGGGACATCGAGCTGGCCACGGGCCGGGGCACCTGGGACGCGCGCTTCCGCGCCATGCTGGGCCTGCCCGCGCAAGGCGAGGTGCTGCTCGACGAGGCCATGCGCTTCGTCCTGGAGGAGGACCGGCCCCTGGTGGAGCACGCGATGGAGGAGGCCGCCCGGCCCGGAGGCTCCGGCGAGTACGCGTGCGAGTTCCGCGCGAGGCTCCCGAGGCCAGGCCAGGCCGAGCGATGGATCTCCGGGCGGGGCCACGTGCACTTCGGGCCGGACGGACGGCCCCTGCGGTTCGTGGGCACGGGGCTGGACGTGACGGAGCGCAAGCTGGCGGAGGAGGCGGCGCGCCAGCGCACGGAGTTCGAGCAGTACCTGGTGGGCATCGTGTCGCACGACCTGCGCAACCCGCTGAGCGCCATCACCCTGGGCACGTCGTCGCTGCTCAAGCGCGAGGACCTGAGCGAGCGCGCGACGAAGGCCGTCCTGCGCATCCAGAACTCCGCGGAGCGCGCGGTGCGGATGATCCGCGACCTGCTGGACTTCACCCAGGCGCGCATGGGCGGCGGGCTCCCGGTGCAGTGCCAGGATCTGGAATTGGGGGCGCTGGTGCGTCAGGTGGTGGAGGAGGTGCGGATGACCGCCCCGGAGCGCGACCTCCAGTTGTCACTGCCGCAGGCGGGCCTGCGCGGCTGCTGGGATCCGGACCGCGTCACGCAATTGCTCATCAACCTGCTGGGCAACGCGCTGAAGTACTCGCCGGAGGACACGCCGGTGGCGGTGCGTCTGCGGGAGGTGCCCGGGAGCATCCTGCTGGAGGTGCACAACGGCGGAGCCCCCATCGCCTCCAACGTACTGCCCCGCATCTTCCAGCCCATGCAGCGCGGGGCACCGGGCATGGACGCGGCGACGCGCAGCGTGGGCCTGGGCCTCTACATCGTGCGGACCATCGTGCATGCGCACGGAGGCACCATCGACGTGACGTCCACGCGGGAGGCGGGCACGACGTTCACGGTGCGGCTGCCGCACGCGGACGCGAAGAGTTAGTGCGGCTGGCGTGGAATGGAGCGAAGCGCTCTCCATCAGGCCCGGTGCCGCTCCGCCTCACGGAAGAACTGGGTGAGCGAGGAGTCCAGCAACGACTGGCGGGACTGCATGTACCGGCGGGCGCGGAGGAAAGGCAGCCAGACGCGCTGGCCGACACGCACCTGGGACTCCTCCAGCTTCCGCCGTGGCAGCCACTCCCCGTTCAGGTGTTTCACCAGCACGTCGCCCAGGTAGGCCCCCACGGCTGGGGCGGTATGCCCGTCGATGAGGTCCCGCTTGTAGCGCTCCGGAAAGTTCTCCCGCCAGAAGTGGAAGTCCAGGTCCGTGAGGGACTCGGGCGTCGCGGCCATGATGGACGGCACCTTCGTGTGCAGCGCGGCCACGAGTCCTTCGGACAGGTCTCCGTAGGAGGTGAGGACGCGCTGCGGATTCCCCACGTCCGAGGGAAGGGCGACTGGGAGCCACTCCTCCGGCGCTGGAGGCCGGAAGGCGTTGAGCTCGGCGATCTTCCGTTGCCGCTCGCTGATGGCGAACACGTCCGGCAGGCGCGAGAGCAGCGGTGCCAGGTCCGGGTGGAAGCGCGGCTCGACGGGGACGAGTGCGGCGCTGCGCTCCCTCAGCGTGCGCAGCACCGTGTCGAAGTCGAGGTCGGGCCGAAGGTGGACATGGGCGCGGGCCTGGGCCACTCGCGCTTCGTCTCTGGCGAAGTCCGCGGCGGTAGGCCACAGCACCAGGAGGACGGAGCCGTTGGGGAGTTCCTCCACGAGGTGCGCAGGCGTCGAGAGCACCCGTTCGCGACCTACGCCTTCCACGAGCTTGGGACCGAAGACATTGAGCCAGAACACCTCGTAGATCTTGTCGAAGCCATCCCTTCGCGAGGCCTTTTCATCACGACCGAAGTACGGAGCTCCTGCGAGCTGCCGATCCGCCATGCCATGAGCCATGGCGTAGTCGACCAGGTAGTGCGCAGCCAAGGTCCTGATCATATCTAAAAACATGAGACACCGCCCTCGCTCTGAAAACAACGAGAGGGGCTGAACACCAAGGCTACAGCTCAACTGATTTCCTGATGGAGGAAGATCGAGATCGAGCGTCAACTCAACCAAGGGCTGTACACGGTAAAGTGCGACGGATGTTCCATGCTCATCGCGCTGCTCCTCCAACGCTTTCTTGATGGAGGCGCGCGAGTATTTTCGCCGTTGCGCTCCCTTCACAACATCCGGCATCCAGCCTTCGGCGTGAGACTCCAGCGCTGCGAGGAAGGGCGTGAGCTCGGTGTCCGATTCAGCTCGATGGCCAAGTGCCCCGTCCAGCAGGAATCGCAGGCGATCGCCTGCTTTCGGCTCAAGAGAACTCATTGCCTTCATTGAAACAGCACCTCCACTCCTTTTGCCCTACGCTCAGCTCTATTCACGGCACGCTCAAGGGCATCAGGTTCCAATGGCTTGAAGGTCTCTTCGTAGATCAATCGGACTCTTTTGATTTGCGCCGTCTGTTCGAGCCCAGGCCTACGGATATTCAACGTCTCACCGTAACACTTCAGTGCGGCTCTTGCGTCCGCAACCACTTGAGCAGCCAGAGCAGCCCCATCAAGGCCAAGGAGGTCCCGACTCTTGAAGCTGAACGTCTCCGCTTCGACAAGGTTTATGAGGTGTGTTGGCTGAACATCTTCGGCCCGAAGCTGGTGGAAACCGTCGGCCGCGAGCGAGTGCTGTCCACACCCGCCCACCGCGTGGAGGAGCTCCCCAATGGCTCCGTCCTCCTCGTGCTGCGCCCTACCGCCGCGGACTTCGCCAGCGACGAAGCGCGCATGGCCCAGGCCCGCGCGCATGTCCACCTGCGGCCCGACCTCGACTTCGACACGGTGCTGCGGACCCTGCATGAGCGCAGCGCCGCACTCGCTCCCGTGGAGCCCCGCTCCCACCCGGACCTGGCAGCTCTGCTTTCGCGGATGGTGGACAGGGTCGCCATCAGTGAACGTCAGCGGAAGATCGCTGAACTCAATGCCTTCCAGCCACCCGAACCGGAAGAGTGGCTCCCGGCCGCCCTGCCCTCGGACGTAGCGAGTCCAGCGCAGGTCCACAGCGGCTACGCCGACCTGACCGAAGGCCTCGTGGCCGCCCTCCATACCCAGGTGCCCAGCATCTTCGACGCGACACCGGAGTCCCTCACGGACCTCGACTTCTACTTCTGGCGGGAGAACTTCCCGGAGCGATACAAGCGAGACCTCATCGACTCGCACACCGCCCCGGCCCTGGGGGCCTATCTGGGTGGCATCCTGGTGAAGCGCCTGGGGGGGACCTGGATTTCGCGCCAGAACCCCGAAGAGTCTCAGGTGCGTGTCGGCCAGCGCGTCTGGCTGCCCTTCCTCCGCGCACGCCGCTACATGGAATCCCGCCAGTCGCTGCTGACGCACTCGCTCACGCAGTTCTTCCGGGAAGCGGAGCGACACAGGTCGTGACAGGAGCCACGCGCGTGCGCGCAGCGCGACCGGACGTCCACCGGGCAACCACTCCTCATGAGGCCACTACCCACCGCCACTGGACTTGTGTCCGACGGACGCACTAGGACCCCGTCCATCCTCCGATGCCCTCCGACTCCACGACACGCCCTGATGCGGCGGAACGCCCCACCGTGTGGCTGTTGGAGGACTCGCCCACCGAAGCCCGGGCCACGCAGGCCGCGCTCGCGTCCGCGTGTGACGTCGCCGTGTTCCCCGACGGGGCCGTGCTGGTGGAAGCGCTTGGCATCCAGACGCCGCCGGACGTGCTCGTGTTGGACCGGGAGACGCCTGGCCTCACCGGCCTGGAGGTCTGCGCCTTCGTCCGGAGCATCCCCGCCACGGCCCGCATCCCCGTCCTACTGCTCACTTCCCATCAGAGTCCCGAGGACGTCGTCGAAGGACTGGGCGCGGGCGCCAATGACTACGTCTTCAAGCCCTTCCGCGCCCAGGAGCTGGTCGCCCGCGTCCTGGGTCTGGCCCACTGGAGCCGGCAGCAGCGCCAGCGCGAGACCCGGGTGACGAAGGAACTCGACACCCACCGCCAGAGCCTGTCCGACGAGCAGGCCCGCCGGACCCTCGCGGAGAGCGCGCTCGAGGAGGTCCGCGCCGCGGAGCTGCGCGCCTGGAACAGTGAACAGCGCTTCCGGCTGGCCGCTCGCGCCACCCAGGACGCCATCTGGGAATGGAACCCCCAGACGGACATCCTGGAGTGGAGCAGCGGCGGACAGGACCTGCTGGGCCCGCTGGACGACCCGCGGGTGCCACGCCTGGACTGGTGGCGGAGACACATCCATCCGGAGGACCTCGCCGCCGTCCAGCGCGGCTTCAGCGAAGCCATCGAAGGCGGCGGCGACGTGTGGCGCGGCAGCCACCGGTTCCGCGACGCGCACGGCGCCTGGCGGGAAGTGGAAGAGCACGCCCTCATCGTCCGTGACGAAGCCGCGCGCGTCGTCCAGGTGGTGGGCGCCCTGCGGGACGTGACCGCCCGGAAGCAGCTGGAGCAGGAGGCACGCCAGCGCGGCGACTTCGAGCGGCAGCTCATCGGCATCGTGAGCCACGACCTGCGCAGCCCGCTGTCCTCCGTCCTGCTGTCCTCCACGCTGCTCCTGGAGCGCGCGGGTCTCAACGACTCACAGCAGCAGCGCGTGCACCGCATCCGCACCGCCACCGAACGGGCCGTGCGGATGATCCGCGACCTGCTCGACTTCACCCAGGTGCGCCACGGCGACTTCCCCCTCAAGCTCCAGGGCGCGGACCTCCATGCCCTGGTGGAGACCGCCGTCGAGGAGGCCCAGACGCGCGCCCCCGGACGCGTCTTCCAGGTCACCTCCGCGGGCGACGGCGCGGGAACCTGGGATGCGGACCGGCTCTCCCAGGTGGTGGGCAACCTGCTGGGCAACGCGCTGACCTACGGCGACCCGGATGCCCCCATCCAGGTGCGCAGCCTGGGGACGGTGGACACGGTGGTGCTGGAGGTCCACAACGCGGGCGCTCCCATCTCCCCGGAGCTGCTGCCGCGCCTCTTCGCCCCCCTGGAGCGCGGCACCCCCCACCAGGCAGACCGCTCGGACCGCAGCATCGGCCTGGGCCTCTTCATCGTGCGGCAGGTGGTGCACGCCCACGGCGGAACCGTGAGCGTGACGAGCACGGCGGAGGCGGGCACCACCTTCACCGTGCGTCTGCCTCGACAGCCCCCCGCTTCGCCGCCTGCTTCACCGCCCGGGTGAACTGGTCGATGTCGTAGGGTTTCAACAGCAACTCGATGACATCTGGCCCCGTGTATTCCTTCGCGCCCTCGCGGTTGGTGGTGGTGAGCACGAAGGGGATGCCCGCGGCGGCGGGGGTCGCGGCCAGCTTCTGGAACGCGTGCCAGCTCAGGAGGAACGGCACGCTGATGTCGTAGACGATGACCGCCGGCGCCGTCTCCCGCACCAGCGTGGCGAAGTCCAGGGGGCCGCGGATGACGTCCTGCACGCGCACGCCCTTCGTCTGGAAGCCCACCCCGTCGAGCACCTCCTCCAGTGCCTCGATGAGATCCTCGCTTCCGTTGAGCACCAGCACGGTGGGTCGCTTTTTCATGCGGGGAAGTTGCGTCCTTCCTCCCGGATGGACAGCGGCTCACGTCCACCGGATGTGGATCACCCAACAGAGGTGCCGCCCGCCCGGACGGCCGTCAGGCGTGGCCCACCGGAGGCCCCGCGCGGGGCAGTCGCACCCGGAACGTCGCCCCCTGCCCCAGGGTGCTCGTCACCGCCACCTCGCCGCCGTGCGCCTCCACGATGCGAGACAGGCGGTACAACCCCAGCCCCAACCCACCGTAGTTGCGCGCGGGCACGGCGCGCTCGAAGCGGCGGAAGAGGCCGTCCACCCGGTCCGGCGCGATGCCGATGCCGTGGTCCCGCACCACCAGCCAGGCCGTGGACTCGTCCGCCTGGACCTCCAGCTCCACGGGCTTGCCCGGGCCGAACTTCACCGCGTTCACCAGCAGGTGCGTCACCACCTGCCCCAGCCGCAGCGCGTCCCAGTGCCCCACCGCGGACGCCACGTCGCGCACCACCAGCAGGCACCCCGCGCGCGACGCCAGCTCCTCCGAGCGCAGCACCACGTCCCGCACCACCTGCCCCAGGTCCACGGCCTCCAGGTTCAGCCGGGGCGCGTGGCCCTGCATCTGCGACACGTCCAGCAGCCCCTCCACCAGGTCCACCAGCCGCTGCACCTGCCGGTCCGCCGCCACCAGCGCGCGCTCCAGCCGCTCCGGCGCCACCTGGCGCTCGAGCTTCAGCGCCGCCGCCGTGCCCTGCACGCGCAGCCGCAGCGCGGCCAGGGGCGTGCGCAATTCGTGCGCGGCCACCGCCAGGAACTCGTCCCGCACGCGCACCGCCTCGCGCGCCTCGCGGTACAGCCGCAGCTGCTCCGTCACGTCGCCAATGATGCCCGCCATGCGCACCGGCCGGCCCTGCGTGTCGCGGATGGCCCGGCCCCGGCTCACGCACGAGCGGTAGCCCCCGGCCTCGTGCTTCAGCCGGAAGGACACGTCGTAGGGCGCGCCCTGCTCCAGGTGCAGCGCCAGCGCGGACGCCACCGGGTCCCGGTCCTCCGGGTGCACCCGCGCGAGGAAGGCCTCCGACGTCCCCGGGAAGTCCTCCGGCTTCAGCCCCAGCATCTCCAGGAGGCGCGGGCTCCAGTACATGCGCTGGTTGCGCACGTCCCAATCCCACACACCGTCATAGGAGCCGGACACCACCAGCCGGTAGCGCTCCTCGCTCTCGCGCGCGGTGCGCTCGGCCTGCTCCAGCAACCCCACGCGCCGCTCCAGCTGGCGCACCATCGCGTACAGGTGCGTCTCCGTGGACAGCTCGCCGTGCACGGGCGCGGGCAGGGGCCCCTCCGCGCGAGACTCGCGCAGCAGCGTGGCCACCAGCTCGTCATCCCCCTGTGAGCGCCGCACGAAGGCGTTGGCCCCCACGTTGGCGGCCATGCGCAGGTCCAGCTCGTCCGGCGCGGTGGCGTGCGTGAGGATGACCGGCACGCGCGCGAGCTTGGGGTCCTGGCGCAGGGCCAGGCACAGCCGGAAGCCGTCCAGCCGGGGCATCAGCACGTCCGCCAGCACGATGTCCGGCGGGTGCCGCCGCGCCAGCTCCAGCGCGAACATCCCGTCCTCCGCTTCCATGAGCTCGAAGCGGAAGGGCGCCAGCGCCAGTTGCAGGAGCTTGCGGTAGACGGGGTCGTCCTCCACCACCAGCACCCGCAGCGCGGCCTGGCGGCCTTGCGCCTCCCTGGGCAGGGCCTGACGCACCGCCTCCACCCGAGCCCCCAGCGACATCCCGGTCGCGAGGAACCCCGCCACCGGCAGGCCCGACCGCCGCAGGGCGTCCTGCTCGGCCGGTGGCGCCTCCACCCAGAGGGAGGCACCGGACGCGGCCAGCGCCTCACGCAGCGCGTCCAACCGCCCCGCCTCCGAGGCCAGCAGCGCCCCCGCCGCCAGCACCAGGTGCACCGGCGGGGACTCGCGCAGCGCCTGCACCAGCGGCTCCACCCCCACCGCCAGCAGCACCCGCCAACCCTGCCCCTGGAACGCCAGGGACAGGAGCTCCCGGTGGGAACCCGGGGCTTCGACGAGCAGCAGGGTGGGCTTCATCGGGGGACTGGAGGAGGAGGACGAGCGCGGGCGACAGGTCGTTCTGGAAGGTGGGACCCCAACGGCCCGCCACCAGGGTGTGGAAAGGGCGCAGTCTGGTGACGGGGGCCTCCGAGTCAAGGCAACCCTTTGGAAGTGTTGGAAGCTGGAAGGCCACGGACCAGGGAGGCCTGGCGCTGGCCTGCCGCGTCACAGGTACAACCGGGCTACAGGTACACTTCGTTTGCACAGGCGTGGGGGGACGTGGGCGCGGCGGTGTGTTATTCGACCGCCCATGGGTGCCAAGAAAGTCACGGCGCAGGAGAAGCTGACCGGGTTCCAGGACCGGATTCGCGCCGCGGGGCTGCGCAGCACCGCCCCCCGGGTGGCCGTGCTGCGCAAGCTGGAGACCGCCACCGCCCCCATGAGCCACGCGGACCTGGTGGAGGAGCTGGGCGGCGAGGGCTACGACCGCGTCACCATCTACCGCAACCTCACCGACCTCACCGAGGCCGGCCTCGTCGTGCGCGCCGACCTGGGCGACCACGTCTGGCGCTTCGAGCTCAAGCGCGCCGGCGCCACCGAGCACGCCAACAACCACCCCCACTTCACCTGCACCGACTGCGGCACCGTCGCCTGCCTCCCTGAAGAGTCCGTGCGCCTCACCACCGCCCGGGGAGTTCCCCGCGCCGTGTCGCAGCGCGCCGTGGAAGTGCAGTTGCGCGGTCTCTGCGACCGCTGCGAGTAGCACCCCCTCCAGCCCGCCAGGCGAGCCCCCGCTGGGGATGTGCTCACTGGTAGGCAGCCGCCTACATAGTGAGCTTCCGCTCTCCCGCCCCCGGACACAGATTCGTCCTGGCGAAGCGGAGGCCCGCCGTCCCGGCTCGGGGGACGGCGTGGGCGCTCCAGGGTTCGCAGGGGGATTGGGATGGAAGCCCATCACACGTTGCTGGTCGTCGACGACGACATGGACATCCGGGATGCGCTCCAGGACGCGCTGGAGCTGGAGGGCTACGCCGTGCAGCTGGCGGCGGACGGGCTGGAGGCGCTGGAGCGGCTGCGCTCGTCGGAGCCCCGGCCACAGCTCATCCTCCTGGACCTGATGATGCCGCGCATGGACGGCGTCGCGTTCCGAGAGGCGCTGCGCCACGAGCGCGCGTGCTCGGACATCCCGGTGGTGGTGGCCAGCGCGGACCTGGACGTGCGCGACACGGTGGATGGCATGGGCGTGGCGGGCTACCTGCGCAAGCCGCTGGACCTGTCCGCGCTGCTCACCACCGTGAAGCAGCTCTGCCTGCCCGTCTGAACATCGAGCACGGGGACACGAAACCCATCCACGAAAGGAAGCGGACCATGAAGAAGCTCATCATCGCGGCAGTGCTGTGTCTGGGAACGACTGCCTTCGCGCAGGAACCCACCGGCACCCCGGAGAACCCTGCGCCGAGCGCGCCCAGCTCGCGTCAGCACGGCCGCCGGTCCACGGGCATCGAGGCCCAGCAGGTGGGCCCCGCCATCGGTGACGCCGCGAAGAGCGTCGTGGGCGCGCCGACCTCCAAGGAGGCCGCGGCGCAGACGGGCGTGTGGAAGGAGAATCACGCCTTCGACCTGGAAGGCACCGTGAAGGCCAAGGACGACGACGACATCACCCTGGCGCGCAAGGACACGCTGCCGGAGGTGAAGCTGGAGGTGCGCGACAAGACGAAGGTGACCCTGGACGACCAGCCGGCGAAGGTGAGCGACCTGCCGGAGGGCGCCAAGGTGCGCGCGAAGTTCCAGCTGGACGGAGATGACTCCGTCGCGCTGGAGCTGAAGGCGACCTCGCCCAAGCCCAAGAAGTAGTCCGACGGTCGGACAGGTTCTTCAATGCCTCTCACCGGGCCCGCTTCCCACCAGGGGAGCGGGCCCGGCTTTTTTACTGCCCCTTCAGGGTCGGCCGCTGCCCTGGCTGGGAAGTAAATTGCCCTCTCTCCAGGGAATGCCGCACGGACAGCCTGATCTCCAGGGCGGGTACGCCGCTTGCTTAGGTGGCGCGTAGGGAGACCATGGTGAATCGACGACTGCTGGGGCTGGGCGTGTGTGTGGGGGCGATGGTGCTGTCGGCGTGGGGTTGCGGAGGGTCCGACGGGCCCACGACTCCCATTGATGACACGGACAATGTCGACCCGAGGCCAGGGGTGGATGCGGGGACCGGGGGCGACACCGACGCAGGGACGGACGCGGGCACGGACATCGACGCCGGCACGGATGCAGGGACGGACGCGGGCACCGACGCCGGGACGGACGCGGGCACGGATGCCGGCACCGACGGCGGCACGGACGCGGGCACGGTGGATCCATGGCCCGCGGATCCGGTGACGAACTATTCGGACCGCTACGGCATCGGCAGGGTGAAGTCGGTCAGCGTGGACCTGGGCAAGAACATCTGGGTGCTGGACGGCGACCGCATTGGCGTGGTGCGCGCGGACACGCAGAAGCTGGTCTGGGTGGGAGGGCCCGTGGGTCAGGCGGCGGAGGGCCAGCCCTCCAGCGTCATCTGCGGCGGCGAGGCGGGCCGCGCCTACGTGGGCTACTACGCGGACGACCTGGGCGTGGATCCAGAGTGGCCGGACATCCACACCAACTTCATCGTCACCGCGAAGCCGTGCGAAATCCCGGTGAACGAGACCACCTGCTTCCCGTTCAGCCCGCGCCGGCTCCAGTTCTACAAGCAGGGTGACGTGGACGCGGTGAAGCTGGACGCCAGCGGCCAGGTCGTCCTCGAAGGCCACATCAACCAGTCCCGCCGCGCCAACAAGGACGCGAACGGCAACCCCTTCATCCAGACGGGCCCCACCGTGGTGGACGGCGTCAGCCTGGGCATCCGCAACAGCAACGACCACCACTTCGACGAAGACCGCGCCATGTACAGCTGCGCGTCCGTGCTGCGCGGCCCGAACAAGGGCGACGTCTTCTTCGGCTCCAACCACGGCGTCACCCGCATCCGGGGCCTGACCTACAACGCCCACCGGCACCCGGTGTGGTTCGACGCGCGAGGCTCCCAGTACGCCGGCTACACCTACGGCCTGGGCATCTCGCCGGACGGGGACGTGCTCATCGCGAACGAGTGGAACTTCGGCATCGTCACGCCCGACACGAAGCTGGAGAACTGGGACGACACCACCACTGCGGGCATCAACCAGCAGAAGGTGAAGTCCTCCTACCTCCCGGAGGTCAACTCGCAGGAGACCTTCGATTCCTGGCGCGGCTTCCAGCAGACCACGGACAAGAAGTACTACCTGGGCAGCAAGGACCTGGGGCTGTGGGAGATGACCATCCTCTCCGCCACCAACCCCTTCCAGAAGGGCACCCGCGTCGGCGCGGACGTGCCGGCGCTCGGCGGCATCAACGCGCTGGCCTCCACCAATGACGGCTCGCTCTTCATCGGCACCAACACGGGAGGCCTCTACCGGCTGACCCCGTCCAAGACGGTGGAGAAGGTGGCGGACGTGCGCGGCAACAAGGTCCTCCAGCTCGTGTACGACGGCTCCGGCACCTCCGGCATGCTGCTGGTGCTGACGTCGGAAGGCCTGACCGTCCTGCGCGGCCACTGAGCAGGACTCCCACCCTGACGCCGGGGCGGTGCGCATGTCGCACCCGGCGCCACGGGGGGGGTGATGGTTGCCTGGAAGGCGCGGGAAATGTTCTGGAAGGAGGCTCGGTTCTGCTTCCGCCCCCGTGCCTTCGTGCAAGGGGGCAGGCGGGCCGGGCCCCCGGGCTTCACGGCCCCCCGGACTGCTCTCTACAATCGCCTCGCCCCGCCGGAGGAATCCGAACGCATGCGCCTGAGACTCGCCCGCCGCCGTCACGCCGCTGGTGCCGCCGCCTCCCTCGCCATCTCCGAGGCGGTGGAACCCCACGGTCGCAACGAGCTCCAGGCGCGAGGCCCCGACCCCTTCCGGCCGGACCGGCGCCTGCGCTGGAGGGATCACTTCGTCCTCACCGAGCACCTGCTCCAGCTGGACAGCATCCACCCGGTGCATGACGGCCTGCGCATCGCGCAGCTGTCGGACGTGCACGTGGGCCAGGCGACCAGCGACGTGCGCATCCGCCGCGCGGTGGCCGCGGTGAACGAGGCCGCGCCGGACCTGGTGTTCCTCACGGGCGACTACGTCACGCACAGCCCCAAGCCGCTGCCGCGCGTGCGCCAGCTGCTGCAGGGGCTCAACGGCCCCGTCTTCGTGGTGATGGGCAACCACGACCACTGGGTGGACGCGCCCTACCTGCGCATGTCCTTCGAGGCGCTGGGCTACACGGTGCTCCAGAACGAGCACCGCGTGGTGAACGTGAAGGGCGCGCCCCTGACGGTGCTGGGCATCGACGACGGGCTCACCGGCAAGGAGGACGTGGAGGCCACCTTCCGAGGCGCGCCCACGTCCGGCACGCGGCTGGTGCTGGCCCACACGCCGCCCACCGCGGAGAAGCTGCCCGCGCACGCGGGGCTGGTGCAGTTCTCCGGGCACACCCACGGCGGGCAGTTCATCGTCCGGGGCCTCACGGAGGCGCTCTTCCGCCGCGCGGGCCAGCCGTACATCCGCGGCCACTACCGCGTGAATGGCAACCACCTGTACGTGAACCAGGGGCTGGGCTTCGGCTTCGGCGGGCCGTACCTGCGCCGGGGCAGCACGCCGGAGGTCGCCTTCTTCACCCTGCGCACGCAGCAGGCCGCCCACGTCGGGACGATCTGATCCACGGGGCGCGCCCGCGCGAGTTCAGCGCAGGGGCGTGCCCAGCTTCATGCCGCCCAGGGCGTTCTCGCGCTTCTTGCGCGACAGGCTGAAGGGGCCGGGCCCGAAGTAGACGATGAGCAGGGCGCCTCCCGCCATGGAGAGGTTCTTCATGAAGTGGATGAGGTTGTTCTGCGCCTGGACGGGGTCATCCATCTTCCAGAAGTGATGGACCATGAAGGCGGACGCCACCAGGAACACCGCGAGCATGGCCGCGCCCAGGCGGGCGAAGGCGCCCAGCAGGATGCACAGGCCCCCCACCACCAGCACTCCGCCGGACACCAGCACCGCCGTGCGCGGGTCGGGCACCCCGGACGCCTGGGCGTAGGCCGTGAGGGCCTGGAGCTGGATGAAGTGATTGAGCCCGCTGGTGATGAAGATGACCGAGAACAGCAGCCGTCCCAGCGGTGCGAGCAGCCCCATGAATGACCTCCATGCCTCCGGCGTGTCCTCCCTCAACGCGGACGGGTCGGTGTCATTCTCCAGATAGGCACGGATGGGCGGGCGGACAGCCGGCCCCCGCTCCCCTGCCCGCTCCCCAGGCCAGGGGACGACCGGTGCGTCCCCGGGTTGACGCACCGGCGGGCTGCGACAACACGCCGCACTGCGCCGGGACGGGGGGACGCTAGGGTGGCCACGCCTTGAGAACCCCCACCCTGGCCCTCCTGAGCGCCGCGCTGCTCCTCGTGCCCACCGCCCCGGCCCGGGCCTGCGCGAGCTGTGCCTGCGGCGACCCCACCCTCACGTCCATGGGAGGAGAGCAGCCCTTCGAGGGGCGGCTGCGGCTGTCCACGATGCTGCGCGCGTGGGGGCACACGGAAGGGGTGACGGGCGTGGACGCGCAGCGGCTGCGCGAGCTGCGCATGGACGTGGCGGTGGCGTACGCGCCCCGGCCCTGGCTGGTGCTGGCGGTGAACCTGCCGCTCCAGGCCCGCGAGGTCCAGGACGTGAGCCTGGGACTGGAGCGCGGCTGGGGGCTGGGCGACATCGACGTGACGGCGAAGGCATTCGTGTGGAAGGACAAGGAGTTCTCGCCGGACCAGCTGATCAGCGTGGTGGGAGGGGTGAAGCTGCCCACGGGCCCCCGGCTGCACGCGAGGGACGGCACGACGCTGGGCATCGACGCGCAGCCCGGCAGCGGCTCCGTGGATCCGATGGCGGGGCTGGCGTGGCAGGGCTTCCGGGGCAACTGGTCGTTCCTCGCGAGCGCCCTGGGCTTCCTGCCCTCGCGAGGGCGCGACGACTTCCGGCTGGGCGCGTCGGTGCGCACGCAGGTGGCGGCGCAATACCAGCCGTCCCCCACGTGGGCGGTGCGGCTGGGCGTGGACACCCGGGCGGAGAAGGCACCGGACACGAACGGCACGCCCGAGGAGGCCGGAGGAGGCTTCATCGCGTACGCGTCGCCGGACGTCCTCTTCAGCCCGGGCATGGACGTGGTGGTGCAGGCCGGGGTGCGCATTCCTGTCGTCAACCAGCTGCGCCGGGTGTCGTCCACGCCCATCGCGGTGCTCTCGCTCGCGTACGACCTGTGATGATCCGCGCCTCGCGTTTGGGATGGTTGGGATTGCTGTGCGCCTTGAGCGCGTGTGGAGAGCGCGTGGACGGCATGACCGTCACGCTGGGCCTGGAGCACCGGGCCACCGCGCAAGGTGTACAGGCGGCGGGAGGCGAGCGCTCCTTCACGCGAGCGGACGGCCAGGTGCTCACGCTGACGCGCGGCTACGTGACGCTGGGCAGCGTGGAGTTGAAGCCGTGCGAGGAGGCGCTGGGGTGGCGGCTCTTGAAGGCGCTGTCTCCGATTGGCACCGCGCACGCGCACTCGGTGGGTTCGCCGTTGAGGCTGGGCACGCCGCACGTCAGTGGCCTGGAGCGGCCGGACGGGAGCGTGCTGTCGCTGGGCACGGTGCGGCCGCCGCCGGGGCGCTACTGCCGGGCGAGGCTCACCTTCGAGCCCGCGGACGCGGATGCCGAGGGCCTGCCTGGAGCGGACAGCGGCGTGGACATGCTGGAGCACACGCTGTGGCTGGAGGGGACGCGGGTGCCCGCGGGAGGCGGTGAGCCGCAACCCTTCCGGCTGGTGACGTCCAACATCGCCACGGTGGACGTGGTGTTGGACGGGCTGACGCTGTCCGAGGACGAGCCGGCGGCCGAGCGCACCTTCGCGCTCGCCTGGGACACGTGGCTCGCCACGGTGGACCTGGAGTCGCCCGGGGCGGCGGCCTCGGCGCTGGACACGGTGGCCCGCTCCGTGGCGATGTCCTCCGTCGCGCCATGACGTCTTCTCCGCCGCCCTCCTCCGAACCCTCGCTCCGGGCCCGCATCAACCTGGTGTGGTTGCTGAGGCTGCGCTGGGGCGTGCTGGTGGGGCAGGCGGTGCTGGTGGCGGTGGCGGCGTGGGGCTTGAAGCTGGTGCTGCCGGTGCCCGCGCTGGTGGCGCTGCTGGGCGTGGAGGCGGTGACGAACGCGGCGGTGCGCGCGGGGCTCGCGAAGGCGAGGCCGGTGGCGGAAGCGGCCATCTTCGGGCTGATGCTCTGGGACACGCTGGTGCTGACAGGGCTGCTGGCATTGAGCGGCGGAACGCACAATCCCTTCACGACGCTGTACCTGGTGAACGTGGCGCTGGGCACGGTGCTGCTGCCGCCGCGCCGCACGTGGGCGATGCTGGGCTTCACGCTGTTGGCGTTCGGGTCGCTGTTCGTGTTGCAGGACGTGACGCTGCCGGGGCTGGAGAGGCCGGACCACGCGGAGCTGATGCGGCTGCACCTGAGCGGCATGTGGGTGGCATTCGCGGTGGCGGCGGGCTTCATCGTGTACTTCATCCAGCGCGTGACGCGGGCGCTGACGTTGCGTGAACAGGAATTGGAGCAGACGCGGGCGAGGCACGAGAGGCAGGAGAAGGTGGCCTCGCTGGCGACGCTGGCGGCGGGAGCGGCGCATGAATTGTCCACGCCGCTGTCCACCATCGCGGTGGTGGCGAAGGAGCTGGAGCGTGCGCTCGCGGCGTCACAGACGTCCGAGTCCGTGAGAGAGGATTTGAGGCTGATCCGCCAGCAGGTGGACCGGTGCCGGGATGTGCTGGTGCAGATGTCCGCGGACGCGGGACAGACGACGGGCGAACCCTTCCAGCCCATTCCACTGGAGCGGCTGGTGGAGGAGACGCTGTCGGAGCTGTCCGGCCGTGAGCGCGTGAAGGTTGACGTGCCGGAAGCGCTGAAGGCGCATCCAGTCCACGGACCGCCGAGAGCGTTGGCGCGGGTGCTGAGGGGCCTGGTGAAGAACGCGCTCCAGGCGACGCCCATGGGCAGGGGCGTGGAGCTGCGAGTGCTGCCGCAGGGCACGGGAGCGCGGCTGGAGGTGCGCGACGAAGGCCAGGGCATGCCAGAGGCGGTGCTTCAGCGCGCGGGTGAGCCGTTCTTCACCACGAAGGCGCCGGGCGAGGGCATGGGATTGGGACTGTTCCTGGCGCGCTCGTTGGCGGAGCAGTTGGGCGGGGCGCTGGAGCTGCGCTCGAAGTCCGGGGAAGGCACGACGGCGAGCCTGAGCCTGCCGGGAGCGGACGCGAAGGAGGCGGCGGCATGAGCACGACTCCAGTGGATCAACGTCCCAGCCTGTTGATGGTGGACGACGACACCACGCTGCGCGAGCGATTGGCGAGGGCCTTCCGCGAGCGCGGCTGGGACGTGACGACAGCGGGCAACCACGACGAGGCAATGGTCGCGGCAAGGCGCGAGTCACCGGAGTACGCGGTGGTGGACCTGCGCATGCCGGGGCACAGCGGGCTGGAGCTGGTGCGGGACCTGCTGGCGGTGGACGCGTCCACGCGAGTCATCGTGCTGACGGGCTACGGCAGCATCTCCACGACGGTGGATGCCATCCGGCTGGGCGCGGTGAACTACCTGCCGAAGCCCGCGGACGCGGACGACATCCTGGCGGCGTTCGCGAGGGCGGAGGAAGCACCCAACGTCGCGGCACCAGAGACGCTCCAGGCACCGTCCCTGGCGCGAGCAGAGTGGGAGCACATCCACCGCGTGCTCGCGGACAGCGCCGGAAACATCTCCGAAGCCGCGCGCAAGCTGGGCATCCACCGAAGGTCACTCCAGCGGAAGCTGCAGAAGTACCCACCGTCGCGCTGACGCGGGCCCCTTGCGCTGTCGCCAGCGACCGCACAAAACTAAAACCAGGTTTAACTTTCGCGCAACAGAAGGAGTCACTTATTGCGCGAAACTAAAGTGGAATTATACTTTCGTGCATGAGCACGGAGCCCCCAATCAAGCCGGACTGGGACCAGCTCTACCGCGTGGCCGAGACCCAGGAGGGCCTCTTCACGACGCAGCAAGCTGCCCAGGCGGGCTACTCACCCCAACTGCTCGCCCACTACGTGCGCATCGGCCGGGCTTCGCGAGTCCAGCGAGGAATCTACCGGCTGGTGCACTTCCCAGCGGGCGAGCACGAGGACCTCGTCGCGGTATGGCTCTGGTCAGAGAAGGTGGGAACCTTCTCGCATCAGACAGCCCTCGCGCTCTACGACCTCTCCGACGTCCTGCCCGCGCGGATCCACCTGACGCTTCCAGAGTCCTGGCGGAAACGCCGCCTGCGCGTACCGAAGCTCGTCGTGATCCACCATGCCGACCTGCTCGATTCCGAGCGCCACTGGGTCGGCTCAGTCAAGGTCACGTCTCCCAGCAGGACGCTCGATGACTGCGCGCGAAGCGCACTGACCCCGGACCTGATGCGTCAGGCCGCTCGGCAGGCCCTGCATCGAGGCATCGTCCGCGGGAGTCTCCCTGCGGTGGAGGAAGCACTGAAGCCCTTCGGAGGCCTGGGTACGTGAAGAGCCGCACCTACGATTCGCCCGCCGCCTTCAAGCAAGCACTGGAAGACCACCTCCGGAAGGAGGCCCTGAGGCGGGAGCACCCGATTGAACGTCAACGGGAGTTGCTGGTCTTCCACCGGTTCCTCGCGCGCGTCGAAGCAAAGCTGGGCCCAGAGGTCGCTCTCAAGGGGGGACTCGTCCTGGAGCTTCGCGTCGCGCGGGCAAGAGCGACGAAGGATATCGACCTTCGTGTTCAGGGAGACCCGGGCAGACTGCTGATCCAACTCCAGGATGCCGCGAGAATCGATCTCGGAGACTTCTTCGTGTTCGACGTCCGCTCAAACGAAGAGCACTCCAGAATCCAGAACGAGGGCATGCGGTACGAAGGACTGCGGTTTCGGGTAGAAAGTCGGCTCGCGCAGAAGCTCTACAGTCGCCCTTTCGACGTGGATGTTGCCTTCGGTGAGCCCATGCTGGGAACACCGGCCGAAGTCACAGCTCCAAATGTGCTTGGCTTCGCCGGCATCGCTCCGCCCCGCCTGCGGCTCTATCCCATCGAAACCCATCTCGCGGAAAAGCTGCATGCCTATACGATGCCGCGCTGGAGCCCGAACTCCCGCGTCAAGGACCTCCCTGACATCCCACTGCTGGCGAGCACGGGCGCACTGGATGCCTCGCGACTGCGGAGTGCCATCCACCAGACCTTCACCTTCCGCGATACCCATCCCCCACCGCTCATGATTCCGCCCCCATCTCCCGCTTGGGAGAAGCCTTACACAGACATGGCCCAGGACAATCAACTCCCCTGGGCCACACTTGAGAAAGTGACCGAAGCCGCGAAGCGCTTCCTCGATCCCGTCCTGGAAGGGGCCGCCATCACCACCTGGGATCCGGAGACCTGGAGCTGGAACCGATGAGCCCAGGCTGACGTCCAGACAGCCCCTCTGTCCTTTCCGGCGCGACATAGGCTTTACTGCGAGGCGCTTCGCATTTCTCCCGGGGGGGCAGAATGCATTGTCGTTGGCTCGTCGTCGCATTGACCCTGCTGTCCGTCGGCTGTGCCCATTCGAAGCGTGCACCCGAAGCGGAGCTGCCCAAGTACGAGCACGTCTTCCAGAAGCCGCTGACGGAGGCGCTCGCCGCCACGCGCCAGCTGCTGGAGGAACAGGGCTACACCTTCGAGGAAACGGAGGACCCCAACCAGCTCGTCACCGCCTGGTCCGAACCCGACCGGGCCGGCTCGCGCAACACCACATACACGCGCTACCTGGTGACAGGTATCGCGCTGAGCCCGCGCCAGTCCGTCGTGCGCATCTTCCGCATGACGCACCAGACGGCGGGCAATGACGTTGAGTGGAAGAAGGTGTGGTGGAAGGTCTACCTGGAACGCGGGGAGCAAGTGTCCAATCCCTTCGTGAAGGAGGCGGACTTCGACCAGGACGACGCGATGACCAAGCGGCTGTCCATGATGCGCGGCGCCCAGCACGGCACCCGCGACCTGGACCTGGAGCAGGCCCTCACGCTGCGGCTGGAGTCCGCGCCCTCTGTCGAAGTCCTCGCCGGCAACGCGGCGGAAGACAAACGCCCCGCCCCCGTCCGCGCGCCGGAGTTCTACCTGGAGCGCTGGAAGGATGAGGCCGTCGCGGAAGGCCCGTGCACCACGTCCGTGCGCGGCCTGCCGGAACTCCTGCACCCGGGCCTCACGCTGCTCATCGGCGAGCAGCTGGGCTCCAACGAAGTGCCGGAAGTGGTGGGCCACGTGGTGTGCCAGGCGGCCCAATCCGGGCTCGCGGTGACACTGGGCCTGTCCATCCCCGACACGGAGCAGGCGCGCGTGAACGCGTACCTGTCCAGCCCCGGCGCCCCGGCCGACCAGGACGCGCTGCTGGAAGGCCGCTTCTGGACGCGCACGTACCAGGACGGCCGCAGCAGCCGCGCCGTCCTCGACCTCATCGACCGCGTGCGGGCCCTGCGCGCGGCGGGCCTGAGGGTGACGGTGGTGGCCTACGACACGGACCTGATGAACGGCAGCGAGCGCGACGCGGCCCTGGCCCAGGTCTGGACGAAGCGCCGTGCCGTGAAGCCGGACGAGGTCCAGGTGGTGCTCGCCGGCAACACGCACACGCAGATGGAGAAGGGCACGCAGTGGGACCCGTCCTTCACCCCCATGGCGCACCTGATGAAGGAGAACCGTTCGCTCGTCGTGCTGGACATGAGCTACGCGCAGGGCACGCGATGGGGCTGCGACCTGAACCGCGACAGCAAGCTGGTCTGCGGCATCGTGGGCGCCACGCCCGCGCCGGCGGTGGCCGCCCGCCCCGGCCTGAGCCCGTACCTCCAGCTGCGCGAGACCGCTCCCAACGAGCCCTTCCGGGGCCTGCTGTACGTGGGGCGGCTCACGGCCTCCCTGCCGGCCATCCTCGGACCGCAAGAGGCGCCGTCCACCGACCCCGCCCAGGCCCCCCGGATGCCCGGCCGCGACCGGCCTCTGCCGGGCGTCTTCTAGCGGCTCACGGATTGACGACCGTTAACGTCAGGGTTAATCATTCACCCTGACGTTAACGAAATTCGTCCGCCCGGAGTCACCGCCATGAAGCCCATCCCCGAGGACTGGCCGCGCATCTCCTCCAGCCTCTTCTACGTGGACGCTCCCGCCGCCATCGACTGGCTGGAGCGCGCGTTCGGCTTCCAGACGCGCCTCAAGGTGGAGGGCGCGGACAACAGCATCGTGCACGCGGAGCTGGCCTACGGCGACGGCGTCATCATGGTGAACTCCTCCGGGCGCCACGGCCTCCACCAGAGCCCCCGGCTGCACGGGGGCGTCAACACGCAGACCCTCACGGTCTACGTGGACGACGTGGACGCCCACTGCGCCCAGGCTCGCGCGGCCGGCGCCGCCATCCTCATGGAGCCCGAGACCAAGAACTACGGCGACGACTGGGGCACCAACCGCACCTACGGCGCCGAGGACCTCGAAGGCCACCGCTGGTGGTTCACCCAGCGCGTCTTCGGCCCGAAGTAGGTTCGTCCGCCATGGCCACCCCGTCCGCGCTCGACCGCACCCTGGCCGCCCTCGCCGACCCCACGCGCCGGGGCGTCGTGGACCGGCTGCGCCACCGGCCCCACCCCGCGGGAGAGCTGGCCGCCGCGTTCGACATGAGCCCCCCGGCCATGTCGCGCCACTTGCGCGTGCTGCGCCAGACGGGGCTCGTGGAGGAGCGCATCGACTCGGACGACGCCCGCGTGCGCGTCTACTCGCTGCGCCCGGAGCCCTTCGCCGCCCTGCGCGGCTGGCTGGACGAGGTGGAGTCCTTCTGGGGCGACCAGCTGGGCGCCTTCAAGGCCCACGCCGAACGCACCCGCGGCACGAAGCCCTCCAGAGGCCGCAAGTCATGACGGCCGACCGCGCCCGCGTCACCACCTTCGTCGCCGTGTCCCCGCTGGATGCCTTCGAGGTCTTCACCGAGGAGACCGACCTCTGGTGGAACAAGGGCCCGCGCTACCGCGGCCTCCAGAATCCTCGCGGCGTCCTGCGCTTCGAACCGCCCGGCCCCGGCGGCCGGCTGCTGGAGTCCTTCGAAAACGACGTCTACGAAATCGGCCGCGTGCTCGTCTGGGAACCCGGCGCGCGGCTCGTCTTCCAATGGCGCGCGAGCAACTTCGCCCCCGGAGAGACCACCGAGGTCGACGTCCGCTTCGAGCCCACCTTCGGCGGCACCCGCGTGGTGCTCGAGCACCGGGGCTGGGACGCCATCCGCATGGACCACCCCGTGCGCCACGGCCAGGATGGAGCGGCCACGGTCGCGACCATCGGCCGCTGGTGGGGGGACCTCGTCACGCGCTACCGGCTCCACGCCGCGCGGCCCCGCTCCACTTGAGGAAGCCCCGCTGACTACTTGCAGGGGCCGCAGTCCGCCGCGCAGCTGTCCGCCGTGTTGCTGCCGCCGCACTTCTCCGTCAGCTGACACACGCCGTCGCCGCAGCGGTAGATGTCCTGGGGCAGCATGCGCGTGGTGATGGGCCGGTAGTTCACGCCGTTGTACGTGCAGCGCGTGTAGTACGTCCGCGTGGCGTCCAGCGTGCAGTAGTACCGGCATGCGCCCACGTGCTTCATCGGCGTGCACGCCGTCGTGTCGCTCCAGGACGACAGGCCGCAGGTGCGCACCGTGCTCTCGTCGTAGTCCAGGTACGCGCCGTCGTTCGCCGCGAACGTGCCTTCACCCGTGAAGAGGTTGCCGAAGAAGCACGCTTCCTTCTCGTTGAAGGTGCTCAGCTCGTCCGAGGAGTACGGCATCGTCCCGCCCACCGCGTCGCGCCCCAGCACGGAGATGTTCACGTGCACGCCGTACTTGTTCGCGTGCGCCGCCAGACACGCGCTCACCACCTGCTGCTCCGCCACCGAGGCCGGCTGCCCCCCGGCCCACCCCGGCGCCAATCCCAGACTCCCGTCCCACAGGTAGCTCTTCCCCGTGGACGGCGACTGGTAGGTCAGCGTCATCCCCGCCGCCATCGAGCACCTCACCACGTAGCGCATCACCATCTCCGCCGTGGCGGGATCCTGGTGGAACCAGGTCTGGAACGCGTTCGTGGACAGGCCATTCACCGTCAGGCCATTCACAGTGAGGCCATTCACTGTCAGCCCATTCACCGTGAGGCCATTCACTGTCAGCCCATTCACCGTCAGCCCATTGGAGGAGACGAGCGCGTCCGGGGACTGGCCCGTCACCTCCGTGGCTTCGTCGATGGGAGCACCGCAGCCCACCAGCGCCGCGGCCAGACAGAAGAGCGCCGTCCAGGGGGAGGAACGGAATGAAACATTGCGAGGGGGATTGAGCTGCATGGGGACTGCCTCCGCGTGAGGGCCTCACGAGCCGTGCGGCCTGATCAACCGGTAAACGCACTCCGACGAAGCGAGCAGCACCCCTGCCC
>NZ_RAWQ01000094.1:0-36467 GCF_003668965.1 Corallococcus sp. AB030 | reverse complement strand
GCTCGGGGGTGGGCCCCGCCGTCTTGCAGGCGGCGCCAAGGACACAGGAGGCGGCGAAGAGGGCCAGTCGCTTCAAAGCGTTCTCCAGCACGGACAAGGGGTGAGGATCCGGCGCGCATCAACTCCTGATGCGCGGGGGCATTCCAGCTTCAACTCCAGCGCGTGTGACAGGGGCGTCGTCCGCTGTCCACCATTGAAGCAATGGCGTTGCCTCCGGAAACGACCGCGCCCCGCGAAACGCCCCTTCCGTGAAGAAGGGCCGCTCCGGGGGCGCGCGCAGGACTCCGGGTGAAGCGCGAAAGGAGCGTCAGTCTTCCTTGCCGAGGATGCCGTCCTTGAGGCCGCTGTCCACGGGGTCCTTGCCCAGCCACACGGAGAAGAGCGCGTCCGCGAAGTCCTTGCCCTCCACGTCGATGGACTGGCCGCCCGTCACCTGCACGGTGGTGCCCTTGCCGGGGACGTAGGTGAGGTTGAGCTCCTGGCCCTCCTTCACCTCCGCGGGGATGGCGGCCTTGAAGGCGTCCAGGCGCGCCTGGAGCTTGGGCATGTTCGCGCCCGCGCTCTTCTTGAAGCCGTTCTCGATGGCCTCGGTGATCTGCTCCTTCTTGAGGTCGCGCTTCATGAACATGCGCACGCGCTTGACTTCATCCGCGTTGAGCAGCGCGGTGGCGTCCTGCGTGGGGTTCTCCACGTAGAGGCCCAGCGTGTAGACCTTGAAGATGGCCTTCTTGCGCAGGCCCACGCCGTTGAGCTTCAGCTCCTTGCCAGCCACGGTGGCGGTTTCCGGGTACTTCACACCCGCGATGTCCTTGGCCATGACGGGTGCGGCGAGGGTCAGCGACAGCAGCACGGCAGTCAGCGTCTTCTTCATGGTGAAAACCTCCGGGTCGGTTTCTGCGCGATGTTGGACGCAAACCTAGCCATGCGTCTTCACGAAAGGATCCATGAAGGACACTTGCGTCTTGACGTGCTGCGGCGAAACCGCTCGGAAGACAACAGGTTCTTCAATGAATACGGGCTGCCGGAGCCAGCACCAGGCCGTCATTCGCGAAGCGCACCACCTCCGCGTGGAGGTCCGCGGCGGACATGCCGGTGGCCTGGACGACGGCCTCTTCTGACAGGCCCTCCACGGCCATCTTCAGCACCAGCAGCGCGGGCGGCGTGGCCTCCATGTAGAAGGTCATCAGCCGCTCTGGATGGCGCCAGAGCAGCGCCAGCTCCTCGCCTTCCGCCGGCACTGCTTCCGCGCCCCGGGCCCGCACGAACGCGCAGAGCCGGTAGGGCAGCTCCAGCACCGTGAGCGTGGGGTTGGGCATCAGGCGCTCGACGGCGTCCGGGAGGTCCTCCTCGGAGGCGAACACCGCGAAGTCCGTCCACTCGAAGCGCGCGAGCGCGGGCAGGAACGGCGGCAGCCCCTTCGCGTCGGCGGCGTCCGAGACGAAGGGCGCGAAGCCCTCGCCCAGGCGGTTGAGCTCGTAGTGCCGCGCGGGCCGCGTGCGGGTGTAGCCGCCCACCAGCGCGTCCCACGCTTCCGGCGTCACCGCCTTGCGCGTCAGCGGGAAGAGCTTCTCCAGCGTGGAGCGCACGTGGCCGCGCACGAACTGGCCGTAGAGCGCCATGCGCTCCGGATCCACGTCCCAGCCCGGGTGCGACGCGGACAGCTTCAACAGCCCCTCCGCGCCAGGGGGCCCGGCGAGGTACGCATCCATGCTGTCGAAGAAGTGCTTCAGCGACGCCTTCATCGCGCACCCTCCGCGAGCACGGCGCGCGCCTGGTCCGCCTCGTCCAGCACGGCGTCCAGGGACGGGATGGCCTGGTCCCACTCCATCAGCGTGGACACGGGGCCGGTGCGCTCCAGCGTGTAGCGGTACAGCGACCAGACGTCATCGCAGACGCGGTCGCCGTGCGTGTCGATGAGGACTGTCTCGCGCACGTCGTGGCCGGCCAGGTGCACCTGCACCACGCGCTCCAGGGGCAGCGCGTCCACGAAGGCGCGCGGGTCGTAGCCGTGGTTTCGCGCGTTGACCCAGACGTTGTTCACGTCCAGGAGCAGCCCGCAGTCCGCGGCCTCCACCACCTGGCGCAGGAAGTCCGCCTCCTTCAGCGTGCCGCCCGGCATGGCCGCGTAGTAGCTGGGGTTCTCCAGCAGGAAGGGGCGCTCCACGCGCGCCATGACTTCGCGCACGCGCGGCACCACGTGCTCCACCGCGGCCTCCGTGAAGGGCAGCGGCAGCAGGTCGTGCAGGTGGACTCCGCCCAGCCGCGAGTAGCACAGGTGGTCGGAGAAGAACGGCGCGTCCAGCCGCTTCACCAGCGCGGCCAGGCGGGTGACGTAGTCGTCATCCAGCGCGTCCGGCCCGCCGATGTTGAGGCCCACGCCATGCGGCAGCAGCGTCCAGCGCTCGCGGCACGCGTCCAGGGCGCGCTGGGAGCGGCCGCCCAGCGAGAGGAAGTTCTCCGGGATGATCTCCACCCAGTCCAGCGCGCGCGGCGTGCGCGGCAGCGCTTCGTAGAAGTCGCGGCGCAACCCGATGCCCGCCCCCAGCGGCTTCAATCCATGGCGGTCTGCGTAACGGGGGGACGGCATGCGGCGCTCCTTCACGTGCGACAGGTGAAACAACACGGGCGGCAGGAAGGACTCTTCCCGCCGCCCGCGAGCCTGGGAGGAGACCTGTCACGCAGGCCCTCCCGAAGCGATGACTACTTCTTGCCGCTGCAGGAGCCAGCGCCGCAGGAGCCGGCGCCACAGGAGCCCTCGGCGCCCTTCTCCGGGGCCGCGGCGGGGGCGGCGGCGGGAGCAGCCGCGTCGGCGGGCTTGTTGCTGCAGCTGGCCTCGGCGCCTTCCGCCGCGCCCGGCGAGGCGGCGTGCACCTTGCTGCCCTCCGCCGCCTTGTTGGACGCACAGCCGGTGGCCAGCGCGCCGAGGGACAGGGTGCCGACGACCGCCGCGAGAGCCTTGACGTTCATGTGTTGCTTCCTTTCGTACCGCGTGGGGTGTGACTACGGGGGGAACTGACGACAACGACCGCTACGGCTTGAACTGCGTGGAGCCCCAGGCGTCGACCGTGACTTCGGCCCGCTCGCCCACCTTCAGCAGCAGCGCTTCGGTGCGCTGGATGCCGTAGGCCTCCAGGGGAATCTGGAACTTCGCGCGCACGCGCAAGAGCTCGCCCGCGGCGCGGTTCTTCGTCTCGGCGGTCTCCTGGAGGTACGTGGCCGTTACCTCCACGGGCTCCTCGCGCGTGATGCCGTGGATGGTGAAGGTGCCCTTCGTCTTGAGCACCACCGGCTTCGCGTTGGCGAGCGGCGCGGGCAGGGCCACGTCCTTGAACTCGAAGACGATGTCCGGGTGCTTCGCCGCGTCCAGCCAGCGGTCGTTCTGCAGGTGGCCGTCGCGCGTCTCGTTGCCCGTCTTGATGGACTTCACCGGCACCTGGAAGCGGCCGCTGGCCTTCTGCCCCTGCACGTCCACGCGGCCCGTCACCTGGTTGGACAGGCCGTTGATGACCTCCAGCGGCGCGTCCAGCACGAACATCACCGTGTCGCGGCTGTTCGGATCACGGAAGACGAAGTGCTTGTCGGAAGCCGCGGGCTCCGCGGCGGACGCGGACAGCGACAGGGTGGCGGCGAGCATCAGGACGCTGCGGAACATGGCGGACCTCATCTACGGATGCCGCGAACCTCGCGGATGCATGCGATACGCGACAACCGGGAATCGGTTACGGCCCTTTCTCTTCTCCAGGTGTTCACCCCGCGTCGTCCGGGGTCCGCTCGCCATCCAGTGCCTCACGCCACCCACTGCCCGGCGCAGCATGGAGCGTGACGCCGCCTGGGTCAATTCGGACGCCCAGGTTCTCCAGCAAGGGGGGCAGTTCGGAGAAGGCGGGCTTCGGCAGATGGCGGGCGAGCAGCGCACCGAACAGCGGCTGGCCCGCGACCGTGTCCACGGCGTCGCCAAAGCTGGCAAGCGTCGCGGTGGGGCCGCGCGTGGCGAGCAGCTCCAGCACGTCCTCCAGTTGTGCGCGGCCGTTCGTCACGCGGCGCAGCTCCACGTCCAGGTGCAGTGCGAAGAGCGCGCCGGTCCAGTAGATGCCCATGAAGTTCCGCTCCTCGGCGACGACCTCCTTCATGGTGCGTGAGCCCGAGGCGGCCTGGCCTCGCGCGAAGCCGTTCGTCAGCTCCCGCCAGGCCTGCCGGGCCGTCTGGCGTCCGGAGCGCGCGCGGGCGAGCTCCGTGTAGTAGGTGGCCAGGCCCTCGGTGAGCCAGGCCTCCCGGGGCACCAACGCCGGATGCGTCAGGTGCAGCATCTCGTGGACGGCGACCCAGTCCTTCGCGAAGGACGCGGCGGTGGCGTCCTGGCCCACGAGGATGGAGATGCTGGGCGGAGCGCTCCACAAGGTCATCCCGAAGACTCCGGGCGTGGCATCACCGGGCACTGGCAACACGCGCACGGTGATGCGCGGGTACGGGAAGGACTTGCGCACGGTGACCACCTCGCGCCCGGCCTGTTCGAGCCACGCGCAGAGGTCCGCGTCCGTCAGGTGCGTGAAGCGGCCCAGCAGGGCGACCTCCATCACGGAGGCTCCGACATGAGCCTCGCACCGCCTGCCACCGAAGGAATGGAAGCCCGCGTCGATGAGGTCCTCGCCGCGCAGGTGGTAGACGCCGTTGTCTCCGGGGGTCCACGGCAGGAGCGCGCCCGCGCCGGACACGGAGAGGTCAACGCGCAGGTCGGCCGTCACGCGGCTGGGGGTCAGCAAGTAGGCCTTGCCGGCCACGTGCCACGTGTCCCCTTCTCCCATGCCTCCGAACAGGTGCCTGCCGCCCCCTTGAGGAGGGACGGCCAGAGGGTAGTGGTAGCGGACAACACGCGTTCCCTCGGGCACGTGCACCGCGCCGTTCCTGGGGAAGAACTCGAACCGGTTGCCGCCCTCGTCCGTGGCGACCAGGGACTCCACCCGCCCCGGCTGCCGGAAGAGGAAATCGAGCGCGAACTTCCGAGGCAGGAAGACCTCCACGTTCAGACGCGGCGTGGGGTCGTGCGTGTAGAGGATGTTGTAGCGGAGGGGCTCGGGGTCCGCCCAGGGAGCCGCGAGCGGCGCGGAGCCACATGCGCCCAGCGTGAGCGCAAGGCTCAGCAGCCACGCGCGAGCCACCCACTTCTTCAATGCGCCCACTTCATCCCCGCAGTTCAAGGTCCGCGCAGAAGGACTCCACGGTGGACCCCATGCCGTCCAGCCCGGAATGCCGACGCACCAGGAACACATGTCGGCAGGACGTCCGCTCAGAGGGGCTTCTTGCGCGCGGAGCCAGCACTGCGCTTCCGGGAAGGCGCCTTCTCGCGCGAGGCATTAACCCTGCGCGGCGCCGCGTGCGCGCGAGGCGCCTCGTTCGTGGCGCTCCCCTCCCCCTCCACGGGAGCCCCCGCGACGAGCAGCGCGCGAGCCGCATCCAGAATCTCTGCCGCCAGCGGTTGGGACGCGGTGGCCCGCGCGAGCGTCATCGCGCCGAAGCACAGCGCCACCGTGGCCAGCATCTGCTGCCGGGGCGTGGCGCCCTCGCGCGGGGGCAGGTGCGTCTGGGCCTGGCCCACCAGGTCCTCCAGCCCCTGGCCGAACGCGGCCTGCACCTCCGGCGCCGCGCGCGTCAGGTCCGACAGGAGCGACGGCATCATGCAGGTCGTGTCGCCCGTGTCCCGGTTGAATTGATCCAGGTAGCGCCGCGCGAAGCGATCCAGGAACGCGGGGCCCCGCGCCGCCTCCAGCCCCGCGAGCCAGGGCGTCCTGCGCGCCGTCATGAAGGCGCGCAGGGACTCCGCGAGCAGCGACTCCTTGGAGGTGAAGTGGGCGTAGAAGCCGCCCACCGTCAGGCCCGCGGCCCGCATCACCCGCTCCACGCTCGCACCGCTGAAGCCCTCCGCGCGGAACAACTTCTCCGCCGCCGCGAGGATGCGCGCGTGCGTGGCCTGCTTGTGTTCAGCGGTGTAGCGCATCGCCCCTACTCCTTGCCGCCCGCACCCTGCGGCCGGAACACCATGCACGTCGTCGTGCCGTGCGCGTAGAGCGTGCCCTTCTCGTCCACCAGCCGGCCCTGCGCCGTCGCCACGCGGCCGCCCAGGTGGATGACCTCGCCCTTGCAGAACAGCTGCCCCGTGTCGTGGGCAATGCCCTTCACGTAGTTCACGTGCAGTTCCAGCGTCGTGTAGCCCGCGCCCACCGGCAGCATCGTGTGGATGGCGCACCCCATGGCGGAGTCCATCAGCGTCGCGGCCAGCCCGCCGTGCACCATGCCAATGGGATTGTAGTGGTGCTCGCCCGGCTTCACCGCGAACACCACCCGGCCCTCTTCCACCTCCACGGGAGTGAAGCCCATCAGCTCCGCGATGGGCGGCCCCGGCAGCTCGCCCCGCTGGATGGCGCGCAGGTACTCCAGCCCCGACAGCTTCTTCGCCGCGGAAGCGCCCTCCTTCGGGTCCCTCCACGTCACCGTCCGCGTGCGCGGATTGTCTGCCTGCTCGCTCATCGGGGCTCCCTTGGGCTTGAACTCATGGAAGGATGGTCATAATACCATCCCGGTTCAACGAACAGGGTCAAGGAGTGCGCGATGGAACAGCGACGCGTCGTCGTGACGGGAATGGGGCTCATCAGCCCTTGTGGCATCGGCGTGGAGAAGAGCTGGGACGCGCTGGTGAACGGCCGCAGCGGCGTGGGGCCCATCACCCTGTTCGACGCGAGCGCGCTGGACTGCCGCTTCGCCGGTGAGGTGAAGGGCTTCAACCCGGAGGACTACATCGAACGGCGCGAGGTGCGCCGCATGGACCGCTTCGCGCAGTTCGCGGTGGCCGCGTCGGACATGGCCCTCGAGGACTCCGGGCTGGTCATCACCGAACAGAACGCGGAGCGCGTGGCGGCCGTCATCGGCTCCGGCATCGGCGGTCTCAGCAGCCTGGAGGAGACGCACCGCAAGGCGCTGGAGAAGGGGCCCGACCGCATCAGCTCCTTCTTCATCCTCCAGATGATCATCAACATGGCGCCCGGCTACATCTCCATGCGCCACGGCATCAAGGGCCCGTCCTGGGCCACCAACTCCGCGTGCTCCACCAGCGCGCACGCCATCGGTGAAGCGATGCGCGGCATCCAGCGCGGCGAGTTCGACGTGGCGCTGGCGGGCGGCGCGGAGGCCCCCATCTCCATGCTGGGCGTGGGCGGCTTCGCCGCGATGAAGGCCCTGTCCAACCGCAACGACGCGCCCCAGGCCGCGAGCCGCCCGTTCGACAAGGACCGCGACGGCTTCGTGCTCGCGGAAGGCGCGGCCATCCTCATCCTGGAGGAGTACGAGCACGCCCGCGCCCGGGGCGCCCGCATCCTCGCGGAGCTCGTGGGCTATGGCGCCAGCTCCGACGCCTACCACGTCACCTCCCCCGCGCCCGGCCACGAGGGCGCCCAGCGCGCGATGAAGGCCTCCCTGAAGGATGCGCGCATGGCCCCCGCAGACATCGGCTACCTCAACGCCCACGGCACCTCGACGGACATCGGCGACCTGCTGGAGACGGAGGGCATCGCGAAGGTGTTCGGCGACGCGGCGAAGTCGCTCGCCATCTCCTCCACCAAGTCCATGACGGGCCACATGAACGGCGCGGCCGGCGCCGCCGAGGCCGTCATCAGCATCCTCGCCCTCACGCGCGGTGTGCTGCCCCCGACCATCAACCTGGAGAATCAGGATCCGCGCATCCCGCTGGACTGCGTGCCCAACACCGCCCGCGAGGCGCGCGTGAACGCCGTCATGAGCAACTCCTTCGGCTTCGGCGGCACCAACGTCGCGATCATCTTTCAGCGGGTCCCGGAAGCCCGCTGAGTCGCTGTAAATAATCTGGCGCTTTTTTACTGACTTTTCCCCAGCCCCGCCGCACCGCGTCAGTCAAGGGTTGACAGCGCGGTGCACGGGCGCCGTCGCCGCACACCGGGGGCGCCTGAAAGCCCTGTGATTACATGGGATTACGTCCCTATAAGGCCAGGGTGGAGGCAGTCAACCCTTCGCGCGTCGCCTGCGGGACAGCGCTGCGGCGATCCGAAAACGTTGATTGCAAATCGGTAAATCGATTTGCAGAGTGGATCCAGAGACCCGGTGTTGGAGCGCGCCTCCTGACGCGGCCCGCCGGGGGTTGGAGCCATGAACAACGACAACGCGCTGAACGCGAACGTGGGGCTGAAGCTTCGAGGCCTGCGCTTGCAACGCAACATCAAGCAGGCGGACGCCGCGAAGGACCTGGGCGTCTCGCCCGCGTACCTGAACCTCATTGAGAAGGGGAAGCGCGTGATGCCCTTCCCGCTCCTGTGGAAGGCGCTGCGCTACTTCGAGCAGGACCCCGAGCAGTTCATGTCCACGCTGGGCGAGGGCCGCGTGGACGAGGCCCTGGCGAAGCTGCTGGATGAACCGCTGCTCAAGAGCCTGGACATCGACTCGGAGTCGCTCCAGTCGCTGTCCGCGGAGCCGAAGCTGGCCGGCACCGTCGCCGCGCTGTTCAACCTCTACAAGAACACGCGCACGCAGCTGGAGAACGTGCTCGCGCAGCTCAACGTGGAGGAGCGCACGCGCACGCAGGGCTCCCCTTCCGGTCTGGGCAACACGCCGGGCGTGCGCTTCGACTACTCACCCTTCGACGAGGTCAGCGACTTCCTGGAGAAGCACCGCAACTACTTCCCGGAGCTGGAGGAGCAGGCGGAGAGCCTGCGCCGCGACTTCCGCCTGGAGCAGCAGCTCACCAGCAGCAACCTCATCCGCATGCTGGAGGAGCGGTTCGACTTCAAGGTGCAGATTGAACGCGCGACCAGCGGGTCGTCCGTGGTGCGCCGGCTGGACCTGGACACGCGCACGCTCACGCTGTCACCGGACCTCACGGAGCAGCCGCTGAAGTTCCAGGTGGCCGCGTCCATGGGCCTGATGGTGATGGACCGCGAGAAGCTGGTGGAGCGCATCCTGGGCGCGGGCCGCATGCGCCACGGGGAGACGGAGCGCCTCATCAAAGTAAACCTGGCGAATTACTTCGCCGGCGCGTTGATGCTGCCCTACGGCGAGTTCTTCAAGGAGGTGCAGCGCACGCGCTACGACGTGGAGCTGCTCTCCAACATCTTCGGCACCACCTACGAGACGGTGGCCCACCGCATCTGCAACCTGTCCGACCCCAAGCGCCAGGGCCTGCCCTTCCACTTCCTGCGCGCGGACATCGCCGGGAACATCTCCAAGCGCTACAGCGGCACCGGCATCCGCTTCGCGTCCGGCGGCGGCTCCTGCGCGAAGTGGGCGGTGCACCTGGCGTTCCTCAACCCGTCCCAGATTACCCGGCAGTACTCCATCATGCCGGACGGCACGACGTACTTCTGCTTCGCGAAGGTGCAGCTGCAGCCGATTGAAGGCTCCATCGTGAAGGGCACGGCGTACTCCATCGGCCTGGGCACGCACGCGGAGAACGCGAAGTACCTGGCGTACGGCCTGCCCACCAACGACCTGCGCAAGGACGCCATCCCCAGCGGCATCTCCTGCCGCTTCTGCG
Organism: Corallococcus sp. AB030; assembly: GCF_003668965.1. Lineage (NCBI taxonomy): Bacteria > Pseudomonadati > Myxococcota > Myxococcia > Myxococcales > Myxococcaceae > Corallococcus > Corallococcus sp. AB030. The sequence continues at coordinate 26,917 of NZ_RAWQ01000094.1, read as the reverse complement.
AGCGCACGGACTGCAACCAGCGCGCGGCCGCCAGCTACCGCTTCGCGTTCGCCTTCGACGAGTACACGAAGAAGGACTGCTTCTTCTCCCCGCTGCTGGTCCACGAGAAGGAGAAGGCCGAGCGCAACGGAAACGCCGAGCCCGATGGCAACGGCGCTGAAGGGGGCGAGAAGCACGATTCGCTGGACAGGGGCGTCCGCCGCCGCAAGGTTCACGAGAACTGACATGCACCCGTCCGACAACGAACGCGCCCACATCGCAGACGCCATCCAGAAGCAGAAGAACGCGCTCGCCCCGCTGCGCATCACCGGCTCGCCCTCGGAAGTGGGCCAGGGCCTGGTGGCGCTGGCGGAGCTGTACGGCATGCTGGAGGACCACGCGGCGAGCCGCGAGCACTACGAGGAGGCCTTCGGCTTCTTCAAGACCGCGGGCAACAAGCCCGGCCAGGCACAGGCGCTCTTCGGCCTGGGCGTGGTGAAGGCCTACTTCGAGGATCACAAGAGCGCCATCGAGCACATGGCCACCGCCGCCCTGCTCTTCAACGAGGCGCGCGACCGCGAGGGCGAGGCGCTCTCCCGCGCCTGCATCGGCGAGTCCCTGCGCGCCATGGGCGAGGTCGACGGCGCCGAGGAGAAGTACCAGGAGGCGCTCATCCTCTACCGCCAGACGCGCAACAGTGAGCGCATCGCGCGGCTGCTCCTGGACATTGGCGACCTGCGCATGGCCAAGGGCGAGTACGAGCCCGCCCGCAAGCGCTTCCTGGAGGCCGTGCCGCTCCTGGAGCAGGGCGAGGACGCGGAGGCGCTCGCGCTGGGGCACCTGCTGCTGGGCGAGTCCGAAGGCCTGCTGGGCCACCACGACAACGCGCGGCCGCACCTGCTGCGCGCGGTGGACGTGTACGGCGAGATGCACGACCACGTCTACGAGGCCCGCGCGCGCTGGGACCTGGGGCTGTCCTGCTACTACCTCCAGGACTACGCCGCGGCCCGCGAGCAGTTCGAGGCGGTGTTGCCCATGTACGAGGACCTCAAGCAGCACGATGAAGTGGCGAAGGTGAAGAACGTCCTCGCGCACTTCGCCGCGCGCGGCGTGTAGCCCCGCGCGCGGTCTTCATTGCGTCTGACTCCGGTTCAGGCCTGGAAGCCCGCGCCCACCGCTAGCGCGAGCAACCCGATGACGCCCGCGGCGATGGCGGCGTAACGCCACTCGCCGCGCAGGCCCAACAACGTCCCCGCCATCGCCAGCCGTGCCACCGGCGTCACCAGCAGCATGGACGCCGCGCCCTTGCGCAACAGGTCGATGGCCACGTGCACGGACTCGTCGCGCGGCAATAGCTCCAGCCCGAGCGACGTGACGAACATGGCCCCACTGGTGATGGCCCCGGTGCGCAGCATGCGGGCAATCCATCGCTCCCCGGCCGCGAGCCTCCGGGCCCCCCGGCGCTCGCGTGGGAGCACCTCCGGCTGGGTGATGGGTTCCTGCGGGAGCTCCTCGTGGAACTCCGCGTCCAACGCCACCGACGTCGCCTGCACGTTGCGACGTGGGGGTCCTGCCTCCGGCACCATCATCGACGGGTGGACACCGGGTAGCTCAGGCTCCGCTTCACTCATTTCCATACGCTCGGCCACAACCCCTCCCCTCCCTTCCACAACATCTGTCCGGCCACAATCAACAGGACCGCCGCGAAGAGCTTCTTGAGCACCGCGGTCGGAGTCCTCAGCATCAGCTTGCTGCCCACGGACGCGCCGCCCAGCACCCCTACGACCAACGGCGCCACGAGCCCCAGATTCAATTGGCCGCGCCACGCGTAGGCCGCGACGCTGGCGGCGCCGGTGACGCCCACCATCAGGTTGCTGGTGGCGCTGGCGACCTTGAAGGGCACGCGCATGCCGTAGGTCATCAGCGGCACCTTCAGCGGGCCACCGCCCACGCCCAGCAGCGCGGACAGCCCGCCCGCCACGAAGGAGCCGGAGATGCCCAGCGGGTAGTTGCCGGGCTCGTAGTTGGCCGCCGTCGCAGGCTCCTGGACGGGGCGGCGCATCAACAGCATCTGCAGCGCTACGAAGAGCGTGAAGAGGCCGAACACCACGGCCACCATCGCCTCCGCGACGAAGGCCGCCACCAGCCCTCCGACGATGGCGCCCATCACCGTCGCCAGCTCCAGGGTGAGCCCCAGCCGCAGGTCACTCAGTTTGTTCTCCACGTAGCTGGCGGCGGCGGCGCAGGAGTTGGCCACCACGCACATCAGGCTCGCGGGGACGGCCTGCTCCAGTGGGATTCCGAAACCCAACACGAGCACGGGGACCAGGACGATGCCGCCCCCGATGCCCAGGAGCGCCCCCAGCCCACCCGCCAACACACCCGCCGCCATGAGGAGCAAGACTGTCATTCCCTATCGAGGATAGGAGGCACTCCCCGCTTCGGATAGCGCCACGCCCCGGAGGGCAACCTGCTCGATCGGCTGGATGCCCTGCACGCGAACACAGGCCCGAGACGCGGGCCGTGCGGATCCGTTCACTACGCGGCGGTGGCGCCCAGCGTTCCCTCTGGAAACTCCTCCATGAACCGCGCGCGCGTGCGCGGCGTGTAGGTGCCGCGCGCCATGTAGCCGTGCAGTTTTCGAAGCAGCCCGCGCGTCACCTCCAGCGCGGCGTCCAGTTCCACCGCGAAGTCAAAGTGATCATTGCGGTACAGCTCCTGGAAGGAGAGCTGCGAGTACGCCGGGAGGGCCCGTGTGCGGCCGAGCGGACTGGAGAGGAAGAGCCCGGAGACGTAGAGACCGCGCACCCAGCCGTCCAGCTCCGCCTTGGTGGGGGCCTGCCCCACGCGGTCCTGCGACGCCAGACGCACCAGCTCGTAGATGCCCCGGCCAATGCCTCGCAGCGGGATGCCAGAGCTCTTCACCACCTGGAACTTCTCGCGGATGCGGGCGGTGCCCACGCCATCCGTGCCGTCCTGCTGGCGCAGGAAGAAGAGCGTCTGGGCCCACTCCACCTGACGCCGTGCGTCCGAGGCCCGCTCGCCCTTGCGGCGGTGGCGCAGCACCAGCTGGTCCACCAGCGGGTGGAGGCGCCGGTCCAGGCTCAGGTGGGTGAAATACCCCGCGAGGATGGCCAGGCCCGCCTCCGTGCCCACGAGGGCGCCCGAGGCGACGAGCTCCGCCATCTTCAGGCCCAGGCCCACCGGGGCGCGCTCGTGGTACAGCCGCGCGAAGGGGGGCCAGCCGGCCTCTGGCTGCATCATCACGCCCAGGCCCCCGCGCACGCCGGCGCACAGCGGCAGGTCCGGCAGCGCCGCGCCAAAGCGCGCGTACGGCAGGTCCTCCGACAGCGCGCGCACCCAGTCGGCGGGGAGCCCGTCCGGGTGGGCCGCCAACCGTTCGATGGCCGTCAGATGCAGCAACAGGGTGGGCATTGGGAGTGCACAGCTATCCAGCGCGCAGGGGCATTGCAATGCCCGAGTGGCAACCAGCGCTTTGCGAGCAACACGCGGCGCGTCTACAGTCGCGCCCCTCGGATCACCCCCTCCCTCTGTCCAGGAGTCCAAGTCGCCATGCAATTCAGTCTCGTCTCCGGTGAAGCCGCGCCGGTGAGCGGTGAGCTGCTCGTCATCCCCCTCTTCGAGGGCGAGCTGGGTGATTCCGCCCCCGCGCCGCTGACGGCCGCGGATGCGGCGCTGGACGGCAAGCTGCGCGCCGCCGCCACCCAGGAGGGCTTCAAGGGCAAGGTGGACCAGTCCTTCCTCGTGCACACGCTGGGGAAGCTGGGCGCGGACCGCGTCCTGCTCCTGGGCCTGGGCAACCGCGCGCGCTTCCAGCCGGAGGTGCTGCGGCTGGCCGCGGGCCGCGCGGCGAAGACGGCGCAGCGGCTGAAGTCCACCGCCATCGGCTTCCGCGTGCCCGCCACGGACGACGCGGCGCTGGCCGTGCGCGCGGTGGTGGAGGGCCTGGAGCTGGGCGTCTACCGCTTCGACAAGTACAAGTCCTCCGCGCGCGAGGACAAGGGCGCCCCCAAGCTGACCCGCGCCACGCTGTCCCTGCCGGAGGGCACGGAGAAGTCGCGCGCGCTGGACGACGCGCTCCACCTGGGCCTGAAGCTGGCGGAGGCCGTCAACTGGGCGCGCGACCTGGTCAACGAGCCCCCCAACGTGGTGACGCCCACGAAGCTGGCGCAGGCCGCGCAGCAGGCCGCCAAGGAAGGCGGGCTCACCGCGGAGATTGGCGCGCGCAAGGAGATTGAGCGCCTGAACATGGGCATGTTCCTGGGCGTCACCGCCGGCAGCGTGCAGGAGCCGCGGCTCATCCACCTGGTCTACACGCCGAAGAACGCGAAGGACGCGAAGCGCGCCCCGCTGGCGCTGGTGGGCAAGGCCATCACGTTCGACTCGGGCGGCCTGTCGCTCAAGCCCACCGAGGGCATGGTGGAGATGAAGACGGACATGGCGGGCTCCGCCGCGGTGCTGGCCGCGATGAAGGTCATCGGCTCCGTGGTGAAGCCGCCCTTCCCCGTGCACGCCTTCATCGGCGCGTGCGAGAACATGCCGTCCGGCACGGCGTACAAGCCCGGTGACATCCTCACCGCGCGCTCCGGCAAGACGGTGGAGATCACCAACACGGACGCGGAAGGCCGCCTGGTGCTGGGTGACATGCTCACCTGGGCCGGCGAGCACGAGCCGTCCGCCATCATCGACCTGGCGACGCTCACGGGCGCGTGCATGGTGGCGCTGGGCAGCTACATCGTGGGCGCCTTCGGCGACGACGACGACACGGTGAACAGCGTGCTCACCGCCGCGCGCGCCGCGGGCGAGGAGATGTGGCGCCTGCCCGTCAGCGACCTGCAGAAGGACGCGCTGCGCTCCGACGTGGCGGACATGAAGAACTCCGGCGAGCGCTGGGGCGGCGCCATCAACGCGGCCCTCTTCCTCAAGGAGTTCGTGGGCGACACGCCCTGGGTGCACCTGGATATCGCCGGTCCGTCCAACAGCCCCAAGGAGCGCGGCTACCTCAACAAGGGCGGCACGGGCGTGGGCGCGCGCACCCTTGTGGAGCTGGTGCGCCAGCAGGCCGCGCGCATCGCCTCGCAGCCGGAGCCCACCAAGGCCGAGGCGCCCGCGAAGGCCCCCAAGGCCGCCAAGGCTCCGAAGGCCGCCAAGGCTCCGAAGGCCACCAAGGGCAAGCCGGCCCGCGCGTAGTCCCCGTGGAGCCTCCGGGCTCCGCATGGAGTCCTTCGCGGAGCGTCGCCGAACTCCGCGCGGAGTCCTTTGCGAAGCATCGCCGGGCTCCGCGCGGGCATCCGCGTGGAGCCTTGAAGCCCGGTTGCTCGCGCCGGCTAGCGCGGGTCGCCGGGCTCCTTTTCAGGCGCGCTGGGTGCCCGCACCGCCACGCTCGGCTCCGGGAGTGGACGGACGCCCGCCATCAGGGCGTCCACGCTCTCCGTGATGCCAGCGGTGGCCTCCGTGGGCCAGGTGGCCAGCATCATCAGCACGCGGCCGGAGTTGCCCTCGCGCACGGCCACCTTGCCGCGCACGCCCTCCCCCACCTGGAAGTCGAACCCCACCGCGTTGTCCGACAGCGCGATGGGCTGCGGATCCGTGGTGGTGAAACCCGGCTGCTGGCGCAGCCCCTGCGTCAGCCGCTCCGCGAACTGCACGGGCGTGGCCACGCCGGGCGCCACCTGCAGCACCACCTGCGCCCCTGTCACGCGGTGGCGCAGGATGACGGGTATCGCCAGCCCCTCCGGGGTGCGCTCGTTCGTCTCATCCAGCTGCCACTCCGCCGTGGGCCGGATGATTTCGAAGCCCAGGTCCTCATCCACGTAGCGTCGCGTGGTGGACGCGATAGCGGACTCGTCCGACGCCATGCCGGAACCACCCGTGCCGGGCTCCGCCTTCGTCACCGGCGTCCGGGACGCGCCACACGCCGTGCTCAGCAGAAGCACACCCCAACCCAACATCCGCATCGCGCCCATGTCGCTCGTCCCCCGCCAGCCGCCAGCCGTGGGGAGGAACGTGGACACCCACCTCCGGGCCCGCCAGGGGCACACGGGGGCGGTGTGTGCTGTCAGACGGTGGAAACTTCGCGCCCGGGAGCGGCCTTACGACAGGCCGCCCTGGAGGGTGCGATAGGTGTTGGCCAGCCGCTCGGCTACGTCCGCCGGCAGCACGTTGCGCGCGGAGAACAGCGCGTAGGACACGAACGCGTCCAGCGCCTCCAGCGCCATGGCCCGGCCCACCGCCTCGCCGCCGCTGGTGGACACGTTGGCGCGCAGCCGGGCCACGTCCACCCGTCCGTCCGGCCCCAGCGTGACGCCCTGGTAGGCCTCCTCCAGTCCGGGCGGCGGCGACTCCACGAAGCCGCGCAGCAGGTCCACGTCGCGGCCCGCCTCGCGCAGCGCGCGGTGCACCAGCGACAGGAGGAGGTTGTAGCGCTCCTCCGCGGACAACAGCTCCCAGGCCATGCCCTCCACCGCGGGACCTGGAACAGGAGGCGCCTCCGCGGCCTGTACGGACAGGTGGCCGCCGCGCACCGCCTCCTCCACGCCGCTGTAGAAGGCGTACTGGCTGCCCGCGTAGGCGGCCCGGAGCGCGCCCAGCGTCGTGCCCTCGCCCAGCTTCGCGAACAGGGCCTCCTCGCCGGGCAGCGCGCCCTGGGGGCCGGGCGTCACGCGCATGTCGTCCGGGAAGCGGCGGCGCAGGCGGCCCGTCTCCTCCGCGCGCTTGATGCCGGTGAGCACCAGGTCGCGCGTGCGCTCCGGCAGCTTCACCGCGTCCACGGCGGGGGACTTCGACTCCAGGAAGAGGAAGCTGCCCTCCACCATCTCGAAGAGGTTGAGCACCACCTCACGCACCACGAACGTCATGGCGCTGTAGAGGCTGGCCTCGGAGACAAGCCCCTGCGACGTGAGCACCTGGCCAATGCGGCGCGCGGGCGTCACCTGCGCCAGCGCCTGGGTAAGCCGCGCGTCCGTCAGAAGCCCCAGCCGCACCATCACCGCGCCCAGGCGCTCCCAGCGCTCGCTGGAGGTGGCGAACACCACCTGCCCGTCGCGGAAGGCCACCGTGCGGCGCACGCTGCCGTGCTGCACGACGAGCTGGCCGGTGCGGATGCCCGAAAGAATCTGGGCAAACACTTCCTCGACCGAGAGCGTCCCCAGGCTGCCGGCGAAGAAGCCAGCCGCGCCGTGGGATTCCGGGAGGAGCACCAGCCCCTCCGGCGCCAGGAAGTGCGCCGAAAGGGGCCGGGTGGGAGAGACGACAGCAGCGAGCGGCCGCTCCAGTTCGAGCGAAGCCGCCTCACCGCTCACGCGGGGCGTGGCCCTGGGTTTGGACGCCACCGCATCCCTCCCTGCAGGCGCTACGGACTACTTCGCGCCCTTCAGCTCCGCGTCGATGATGCTCTTGAACTCGTCCAGGGGCTGCGCGCCCGACAGCATGATGCCGTTGATGAAGAACGCCGGCGTGCCGGTGACGCCCACCTTGGAGCCGTCCGCCATGTCGGACTTCACCGTCGCGGCCGTCGCGCCGGAGTCGAGGCAGGTGTTGAACTTGGCGGTGTCCAGCTTCAGCTCGCCCGCGTACTTCTTCAGGTCATCCACGCCCAGCGCCTTCTGGTTGGCGAAGAGCTTGTCGTGCATCTCCCAGAACTTGCCCTGCTCGTTCGCGCACAGCGAGGCCTCGGCGGCCTTCTGCGCCTGCTGGTGGAAGTCCAGCGGGAACTGGCGGAACACCAGGCGCACCTTGTCACCGTAGAGCTTCGTCACCTCGTCCACCGTGCCGATGGCGCGGCTGCAGAACGGGCACTGGAAGTCGCTGAACTCCACGATGGTGACCGGCGCGCTCTCCGGACCCTTGGCCGGGCCGGTGGCGGCCACCTGCTTGCGCTCCGCGGGCGGGCGCGGGGGCTCGGGCAGTTCGTACTTCACGTTGGCGCCCGCGCGCAGCGAGTCGAAGAACTTCTGGGCCACTTCCTGCTTCTGCTGGCCGGACAGGAACTCCACGATCTGCGGCTTCATCTGCTCGTAGGTCGCGCCCGGAGGCAGCTGACCCTTGGCGCCGTCGAAGACTTCCTTGATCTTCTCTTCCGGCGGCGCGGGGATCTTGTCGTCGATCTCCGCCTTGAGCAGCTGGTCCTCGGTGATGCCGCGCTTGGTCGCCTCGGCCTTCACCAGGCGCTCCGTGACGAGCCCTTCCAGGCCGCGCTTGCGCAGCTGGAACTTCTGCTTGTCCAGGTTCGCCAGCGGCTCCTTGATGCGCTCGTTCAGCTCACCGAAGGTGACCTTCTCGTTGTTGCCGAAGGTGGCCACCACGGTGTCCGGCGCCGGCTCCGTGGCGTTGGCGGCCTGGACCTGCGCGGCGGGCGCCTGGGCATTGGCCGGCGCCTTCTCCTTGTTGCAGCCGGCGGTGAGGGATGCCGCGAGGAGGGCGGCCAGGGCGATGCGAGTAGAGCGCATGGACATAGCCCGCCGACTTAATAGAGGTCCCCGGGACTGGCAAGGAATTGCCAGTCTGTCGTTCAGGCGACCAGGGGCTCCAGCTCCAACGCGCCCGCGAGGCTTCCACGGCCCGGCTCACGCCCCTCCACGTCCCGGCGGCGCGCCGTGACGATGTCGAAGCTGGAGGGGTCCGCCAGCACCTTGCGCACGAGCTTGTGATTGAGCGCGTGGCCCGTCTTGAACGCCGTCATGTGGCCAATGACAGGCCGGCCGAACAGCGACACGTCGCCGATGGCGTCCAGGATCTTGTGGCGCACGAACTCGTCCGGGAAGCGCAGGCCGTCCGGGTTGAGGATGGCGGCCTCGTCCACGACGACGGCGTTCTCCAGCGAGCCACCGCGCGCCAGGCCCAGCGTCTTGAGCTTCTCCACGTCACGCAGGAAGCCGAAGGTGCGGGCGCGCGAGATTTCACGCGAGAAGCCCCGGTCGTTCACGTCCACGTCGAAGGACTGGCCCTGGATGACGGGGTGCTCGAAGTCGATGGTGCAGCTGATGCGGAAGCGCCGGGCGGGGGTGAGCGAGGCCTGCTTGTCGCCGTCCGTCACCGCCACGCTCTTCTTGATGACCAGGTACTCGCGCGGCGCGTCCAGTTCGTGCGACCCGGCCTCCATGATGGCGTGCGTGAAGGGAGCGGCGCTGCCGTCCATGATGGGCACTTCCGGCCCGTCCAGCTCCGCGCGCACGTTGTCGATGCCCAGCGCCGCCAGCGCGGACATCAGGTGCTCCACCGTGCCCACCTTCACGCCGTCGCGGCCCAGCGTGGTGGCCAGCGACGTGTCCACCACGTACTCCGCCAGCGCGGGGATGCTCACCGGGCGCTCCAGGTCCGTGCGGACGAAGACGATTCCATGCCCCGCGGGCGCGGGCTTCAGGGTCAGCGTCACGGGCAACCCGGAGTGGAGCCCCACGCCGCAGCAGATGGCCGGCTGGGAGAGGGTGCGCTGGAAGTCGTTGAACTGGAGCATGTCGGTGTCGCCTCTAGGGACTGCTTCGTACTGACATACGCGGGGTATGGCCCCGTCAGGCCGTTCCACGGCGGCCTGACGCGCTGCGCATAAAAGCAATCAACATGCCACGCGGCCGTGACACAAGAATTGCCTGAAAAGGAGGCCCCGCCCTTCCCAACCCCCTGGAACTGCTGGCGCACGGGACGCCGGGACAGGGGACGGCAGGGCCCGGAGCCCAGACACCCCTCTTGGGAAACCCACCACTGCGCCTCCCACCGTGACAGCGATGTCCGGAATTCATCCTTCGAACCCCGGGGCACCCGAATGGTTTCACGCCAACCCGGAGTGCGTGTCACCCACGTGACAGGGGCGCGTCTCTATCGCAGGCGAGTGCCCGGAAGCAAACGCACATCCCGGACATACGGGGAGTCCGGGGCTTGAAGGGAATCGTGACGCAGAGGGTGGGTCAGCGAGCAGGCGGCAGGAAGCGGTCGCGCAGGGCTTCCGCGTCCGGCCTGTCGAAGCCGCGGCCCTGGAGGAGCGAGCGGCGGCTGACGGCGTGGAAGGTGGTCTCCAGCGTCTGCGAGAAACGCCGGAGGTCCTCCGCCAGGCGGCTGCGGATGCCGGGGCCTTCCGGGGGCCAGGGCAGCTCCACCAGCAGCGAGGTGAAGCGGTCGAAGGCGTCGTAGTCCGCGTAGCGCAGCAGCTGGTAGCCGCCGTCGTGGAAGTAGTCGAGGAACGACTTGAGGGCCTCCAGCACGCGCTCGGCGGCGGCCACGTCCTCCGAGCGCAGGTGGCTTTCAGCCGCGCGGCACAGCTGGGCGTAGACCCACAGGTCCTTGCGCAGGCGCAGCGCGGCGTCCTGGGCGCTGGTGAGGTGACCGAAGGCTTCATCCCCCAGCGAGCCGTTGGGGGCCAGCGCGTCCACCAGCGCGACGATCTGCTGGCGAAGGAGCGTGGTGAAGGCCTCCGCGGCGCGCAGCGGGGCGGCGGGGTCGCGGTCCAGGTCCACCAGCACCTCGCGGGAGATGCGGTCCGTCTCGCGGGCCAGGTCGCGCGCGGCGCGCAGCGTGGCGGCCTGCAGGTGCTTGGGGCCGGCCTTGGGAGACAGGTCCGTGTGCAGGTAGCTGGCGACGGCGGACACCTCGCCGCGCACCAGGGACAGGAGCACGCGCACGCGGCGCGGCACGGGCGGCTGCGCCTCCGGGTCCACGTGCGTCAGGTAGTGCAGCACGCGGAAGAGGCCCAGGAACGCGGTGGTGAAGAGGGGCCGCGTGTCCGCGGGCAGCGAGCCCAGCACGTCCAGCAGGCGCACGGAGCGCAGCCGGTCGTACTCGACGCGGAACTCCAGCGGGCGGAAGGGGCGGAAGTAGCGGTTGAGGACAATTTCCCGCAGCGTCAGCTTGCCCACGTCCTGGAACAGCGACAGGCCGATGAGCGGCAGCTGGAGCAGGTTGTCGAGCAGGTTCTTCAGCGCGTCGAACGCCTCGCGCACGACGAAGAGGCTCTCCGGCGGGGTCTCCTGATCCAGCTCTTCTTCAATCAGCAGCCGGCGCACGCGGTCGTCCGCGAGCTGGGTCTCCACGTACTTGCGGAAGACCATCTTCGGGTCGCTGTCCGGGTCCTGCAGGTGCCGGGCGACGCGCACGGCGCGCTCCATGGCGTCGCGCACGTCCACCAGCTCCTCGTGGAAGTCGCGCGTGACGAGCGGCCGGGCGCGGGCGTCCACCACGGAGTTGTGGAGGTTCAGGTAGCGCTCCACGGCGCGCAGCCACATCTCGAACTCGAAGAGCAGCTCCTCGCGGCCCTCCACCGGGACGCCGCGGAGCCAGCGCTCGCGCTCGGCGAGGAAGCCCGCGCGCGTGGCCTGAGAGGCGCGCATCAGGTCGCCGTAGTAGTCGCGGGGACTGGGGATGACCGTGGGCACGGCGGGCGCGGAGGCTTGGCTCATGGCGGGAAGTGGTGCGGGCTAGAAGAGCGCCCCTTGCGGGGAGCTGGGGGGCGGCGTCTTCTTGAAGTACTGGTAGGTGCGCAGCGTGGCGGTGCGGCCCCGGGGCGTGCGCATGAGGAAGCCCTCCTGCATCAGGAAGGGCTCGTAGACGTCCTCGATGGTGTCGCGCTGTTCGCCCACGCTCGCGGCGATGGTCTCCACGCCCACCGGACCGCCGCCGAACTTCTCCAGGATGGTGAGGAGGATCTTGCGGTCCATCGCGTCCAGGCCGCTGGCGTCCACGCCCAGGCGGCTCAGGGAATCGTGCGCCAGGTCGTAGGTGATGCGGCCATTGCCCTCCACCTGGGCGAAGTCGCGCAGGCGGCGCAACAGCCGGTTGGCGATGCGGGGCGTGCCGCGCGAGCGGGTGGAGATTTCGCGGCTGGCGGCGCGGTCCAGGGGTACGCCGAGGATGCGCGCGGAGCGGTCGAGAATCTGCTCCAGGAACTTCGGCTCGTAGTACTCCAGGCGATCCTGGATCTGGAAGCGGTCGCGCAGCGGGGACGTGAGCAGGCCCGTGCGCGTGGTGGCGCCCACCAGCGTGAAGGGCGGCAAATCAATCTTCATCGCGCGGGCGGCGGGCCCGGTGTCGATGGTGATGTCCAGCCGGAAGTCCTCCATCGCCGGGTAGAGGTATTCCTCCACGGCGGCGTTGAGGCGGTGGATTTCGTCGATGAAGAGGATGTCCCGCTCGTTGAGGTTGGTGAGCAGACCCGCCAGGTCGCCCTTCTTCTCCAGCGCGGGGCCGCTGGTGACGTGGATGCCCACGCCCAACTCGTTCGCGATGATGTACGCGAGCGACGTCTTGCCCAGGCCGGGAGGGCCGGAGAACAGGCAGTGGTCCAGCGCGTCACCCCGGCTCTTCGCCGCGGCCACGTACACCTTGAGCTTTTCGACGACCGCACCCTGCCCCACGTACTCGTCGAAGGAGCGCGGGCGCAGGGAGACCTCCAGCCGGATGTCTTCCGGCTGAACATCTCCCGAGAGGGTGTCGTCGGACTTCCTCGCCATCGCCATTCCGACCCTATACAGCGAAGGGGGCGCGTGTCGCTGCCCTTCTGGCGGCGCTAGACTCGGAGCGGCACGCCGACCGGCCAGCCAGGGGGCACGTCCCCCTGCCCGAAGGGAGTCGCGTCATGATTTCCGCTTCTGCCCCATTCCGTCCCCTGCCCCTCCTGCCCGAGGCCCGCACCGAGCGTTCGCCCGGCGCCCGTCTCCAGAAGCTGCGCCGCGCCGCGCAGGAGGCCCGCGAAGCCTTCGTCCGGGAGGGCCCGGTGGCGGCGGTGGCCACGTGCGACCTCATCACGTTCCCCTACCCCACGCTGTTCGCCTTCAGCGGGGCGGCGCTGTCACCAGCGCCCTACGTGATGATGACCAACCGCATGCAGGTGGTGCAGTTCGCGGAGGCCGGCACCGGCCAGCGGCGCACGCTGCTCTTCAACCCCACCGACTACGAGCGGGGCCACGCGGCGCCCTTCTACCGCGCGCTGCGCGAGCGCTACGGCGCGTTCCTCTCCGACAAGGTGATGTCCACCCGCCACGGCACGGTGCAGGGCTACCTGGAGCAACTGGGGCTGACGCCGTCGGACGTGGACTACCTGGCCTTCGACCACCTGCACATCCAGGACCTGCGCGGCTGGCTGGGCGGTGACGGCGCCGCGCCCGTGTTTCCCCGGGCGAAGCTGCTGGTGCAGCGCGCGGAGTGGACCATGGTGAAGCACCTGCACCCCATGCAGCACGTGTGGTTCGTGCCCGGCGGCGCGGACATTCCCGACGAGCGCGTGGTGCTCCTGGACGGGGACACGTGGCTGGGTCAGGGCGCGGCGCTGCTCAGCACGCCCGGCCACACGCAGGGGAACATGTCCCTGGCGGTGGCCACCGCGAATGAAGTCTTCGTGGTGAGCGAGAACGGCGTGAGCACGGAGAGCTACACGCCGCTGTTGTCGCGCATCCCCGGCGTGCGCCGCTTCGCGGAGCAGATGGGCTGGGAGGTGGTGCTCAACGGCAACACGCGCGAGGACTCGCTGGAGCAGTACGCGTCCATGGTGGTGGAGAAGCTCTTCGCGGGCCCGTCCGCGCATGACGCGTCGTTCGTGAACTTCCACCCGTCCTCGCTGCTCACCTCGCACCTCCTGGCCCCGGGCCTGGGGCCCACCGTGGTGCTGCCCGCGCCGAACACGGGCGGGCTGCACCCCACGCCCGCGGTCCGGCGCGCGGCGTAGCGCTCAGGGCTCCAGGCGGGCGCAGCGGGCCGCGGGGAGGAAGGGCAGCGCCCAGGGTTCCTCCCCCTGGGCCGGGTCCGTGGCGATGAAGAGGACGGAGCCCCCCGCGCGCACGAACCCGTGGGGATTCGCGTCCATCCCCGCGGGAGCGATGTCGCGCATCGGGTCCACGTGGCCCGGGTCGCCGTTGGAGTACCAGCCCTCGCGGCCACGGCCGGCCGTCGTCGCGGAGAAGAAGAGCCACCCGTCCAGCACCGCGAAGGCCGTGGGGGTGCTGCTCGCGGGGCCCGGCTCCACGTCCTGCACCAGCACCGTGCCCTGCGCCGTGCCGTTGGAGCTCCACAGCTCGCGGCCGTGCACGCCGTCATCCGCCGCGAAGTACAGCCGCCCGTCCAGCACCGTCAGCCCGGAAGGCAGCGAGCCCTCGGGCCCCGGCCGCACATCCTTCACCAGGCGGGTGCCCAGGAGCGTGCCGTCGCTCTTCCACAGCTCGCCGCCGTGGAACAGGTCCCCGGGCTCGCCGAAGAAGCCCTCCGCGCCGGCCATGAAGTACACGGCGCTGCCCAGCGGCGTGAGCTCCGACGGGTAGTCCCCCGCGAAGTGCCGGAGCGGGAAGGTGAGGAAGGGCTGGCCCCGCGTCACCCAGAGGTCGGCCTCGCCGAAGCCCACGTCCACGAGGAAGAAGAGGCGGTCCTTCCCCGCGGGCGTCAGCGAGAAGACGACGGACTGCTCCGGACCGCGGAAGAGCGCCCGTGAGGTGCCCGTGTGCCCCTCCACCACCCACAGCGTCACCGCGTCGCCGTATGCCACCAGCGCCAGCTTCCCGTTCCACTCCGTCAGGTCGTCCAGGTACAGCGAGGCCTGCCCGGGCGCGAACTCCTGCGTGAGCTGCGTGCCCTTCGCCGTGCCGTCCGTGCTCCACAGCTCGCGGCCGCGCACGCCGTCATCCGCGGTGAAGTACAGCCGGCTGCCCACCACCGTCAGCGCGTCCGGCGCGCTGCCCTGCGCCCCGCGCCGGATGTCCGCCACCAGCACCGTGCCCTTCTCGGTGCCGTCCGACAGCCACAGCTCCGGCCCGTGCGCGCCGTCGTCCGCGACGAAGAACAGCCGCCCGCCCATCCGCGTGAGGAAGCGCGGCGTGCTGCCGTACGCACCGGGCCGCACGTCCTTCACCCGGCGCGCCTCCGTGGCGCTCCCGTCCGTCACCCACAGCTCGCGGCCGGACACGCCGTCATTCGCGGCGTAGAAGACCTGCCCGGCCACCTCCACCAGCGTCTCCGGCGCCGAGCCCTCCTCGCCGCGCCGGACATCCCCGACAATCCGCGCGGACGGGCCACACGGCTGCGGGCCTCCATACGCCGCTGACTCCAGCGCCGCGGACACCTCGCCCACCGCCGACACGTCCTCGCCTTCGGCCGCGCCGCACCCCACTCCGATGACGCCGGAGAGCAGCAGCACGACGACCGGAACACCCCGCCACGTCGCCATGAAACACGCCTCCTGGGCGCGGCGCGGTCCTTTCGGGACCACCGCATCTGCGCTGGAAATTGATATTTGCAGCGGAATGGGCCAGCTCATGGCCGGGCAGGATTGCTCAGGGGTGTCAAACCGTGAGCGGCGTGGATCCCCAGATGATGGCCAGCGAACGACAGGCGCGTTCGCGGTGTGACGACAGCGGCTTCCTACAGGAAAAAGAGTTGCGCGTTTTTTCCGAGGATTTCCCGCTCCAGGAAGCACCGCGTCTCGCCCTGGAGGGCGGAGCGGTGTCCGGAAGTCACGGGCTGGAGCGCAGGGCCTTGAGCGCTTCGCGGAAGAGGGCCTGGAAGGAGGCGTCCGGGCCCAGCTGCTCGATGACGACGTCCGCGGCCTTCTCCGCCTGGGGCTGCTTGTAGCCCAGGTTGAGCAGCGCGGAGACGAGGTCCGCCTTGTTGCCGGAGGTGACGGGCGCGCGGGGCGTGGTGCCGCGCGCGATGCCCTCCGAGTGGAGGTTGCGGACCTTCTCCTTGAGCTCCAGGACGAGCCGCTCCGCGGTCTTCTTGCCCACGCCGTGGATCTTCGCGAGCCGGCTCGTCTCACCGCGCGACAGCGCCGCGATGAGTTCGCCCACCTCCATGCCGGACATCACGCCCAGGGCCATGCGCGGACCGACGCGGGACACGGTGTTGAGCAGCTGGAAGAGCTCCTCCTCCGCCGGGGAGAGGAAGCCGAAGAGCTCGAAGGCGTCCTCGCGCACCACGGTGCGGATGCGCAGGTCCACCGGCTGGCCGTCCGCGGGCAGCTTGCCCAGCGACACGGTGGACAGGTTCACGCGGTAGCCCACGCCGTGCACGTCGATGACGGCATCCTCGGGGCCCTTCTCCAACACGTTGCCACGCAGCCGGGCGATCATCGGCGGGTCTCCGGGCGCTGGTAGGCGGACGACAGGCGGTCCGCGAGCACCGACGCGGCCCCCTTGCGCTTGCCGTTGCCGGGAGCGCTGGCGCGGGGCATCCCCACGCGAAACTGGTTCAAGTGGCACAGCGCGACGGCGAGCGCGTCACTGGCATCCGCGCGCTCCAGCGTCGCCTCTTCCACGCCGAGCAGCGTGCGCACCATGCGCGCCACGGCGTCCTTGCCGCCCGCGCCGCTGGCACCCACGGACTTCTTCACGCTGGCGGGGGCGTACTCGTGCACGGGCAGGCCCGCCTGCGCCGCGGCGAGCAGCGCCACGCCGCGAGCATGGCCCAGCACCAGGGCGCTCCGGGCGTTGCGGTGCGTGAAGAGGCCTTCCACGGCCACGGCCTCCGGCTGGTAGCGCTGGAGCGCGGCGCTCAAGGCGGCGTGCAGGTCCTTCAGGCGTTCAGCGAGGGGCGCGGACTCCACCACCTTGATGACGCCATGGCCCAGGTGCACGAGCTTGCCCTTCTTCTCCTCCACCACCCCGAAGCCCATGAAGCGGCTGCCAGGGTCCACGCCGAGTACCCGCACCGGCCCGTTCCTTTCCCACGCGCCCCATCAGGGGCTTTACGTGGACAGCGACTCCATCAGGGACTCGTCGATTTCGAAGTTGGCGTGCACATGCTGCACGTCGTCGTTGTCGTCGAGCGCGTCCATCAACTTCAACAGGCGCTTCGCGTTGTCGCCTTCCACCTTCACGGTGTTCTGCGGCACGAAGGTCCACTTCTGTTCGCCCAGGGGAAGGCCCGCGGCCTCCAGCTTCGCGCCCACCGTGTGCAGGTCCGCCGGGGCGGTGCGCACCTCGAAGCCGTCCGGCCCCTGGTCCACGACGTCCTCCGCGCCCGCGTCCAGGGCCTGCTCCATCACCTGGTCCTCGGTGGGACCGGGCTTCACGGTGATGACGCCCTTCTTGTGGAACATCCAGCCCACGGCGCCTTCCGCGCCCATGTTCCCGCCGTAGTTGCTCAGGAGGTTGCGCACGTCGCTGGCGGAGCGGTTCCGGTTGTCCGTGAGGCACTCGATGATGAGCGCGACGCCGCCGGGGCCGTAGCCCTCGTACGTCACCTCTTCGTAGGACTCGCCGGCCAGCTCGCCCGTGCCCTTCTTGATGGCGCGCTCGATGGTGTCGCGCGGGATGTTCGACTCGCGCGCCAGGGCCACGGCTACGCGCAGGCGGGCGTTGCTGGACGGGTCACCGCCGCCCAGGCGCGCGGCGACGGTCATCTCCTTGATGGCCTTGGAGTAGAGCTTGCCCTTGGCCACGCCCAGGACGGCATTCCGGCGTTTGAGTTTCGACCAGCGGTTGTGACCGGACATGGCGGCGGCTTCGGCGTGGGGTGGACGGGCGTTCAGCCCGTGGCGTTCCCGGCCTTGTGCCCCGAGCAGGCCGCCCGAGTCAAACCCTCACGACGCGTCCCGCCCGGGCTCCGGCTCGGAATCGGGAGCCAGGGCGGGCTCGAAGAGGCGGGGCGGTCCGGCGGACTCCCGGGCGCGCTCGCGCTCCTCCACCAGGATGGCGGGCACCAGCACACCCAGCATGAACAGGCGGGTCGCCGCCTCGTAGGCCAGGGCCTCCGGGAAGCGGCACTCCAGGAGCATGGCGCGCACGGTGCGCCGCCCGTCGAAGAGGCGCACCACCTGCTCCACGTCCTCCGGCAGCGAGGGCAGCTCCTGCGCGAGCCGGGCGAAGTCCACCGTGAGCCGCGCCGCCAGGGGCAGGCCCTTGACGCGCAGCTGTTCGAAGCGCTCCAGGGCTGGCTCCACCTGCTCGCACAGGAACTGGCGGTCCATGGAGAGGCTGCCCCGCTGCAGCTCCGGGCCGAACGTCACCGTGTACGCGCCCGAGCCGAAGCACAGCAGGCGCCGGAACGCGAGGATGCCGCGCTCTCCGTGGAAGGCCGCGTCCACCGCCAGGCCATGGCGGAAGAAGAGAGCGCCGGAGTCCTCCGACAGCACCACGCGCCCCGAGCGCACGCCGGACAGCAGCGCGCGCAGCAGCGCCCCGAGCGGCAGGGTCGAGGTGTGCGCGTCGTAGACGTCCTCCTCGCCGCGCCGCCCCGCCTTGAGCCGCGCGAGCACCGCCACGTCGCACGCGTCCACCGGCTCCACCAGGTACTCGTCCGCGCCCACGCCCGCGGCGAGGTCGCGGTGGAACTCCTCCGCGCACTTCGCCACCAGCAGCACCGGCAGGTGCGCGCACTTCGGGTCCGCGCGGAGCACGCCGCAGAGGCTGAAGCCGTCGCCGTCCGGCAGGTCCGCGTCGATGATGACCAGCCGGGGCAGCTCGGCCTTCGGCTTCGTGGGCACCGCGTCCGGCAGCGTCCCTCCCGCCTCCACGCCCAGCCGCTCCAGCGCCGCGCGTGCGCCGTCCACATGCACGGAGTCGAAGCCTTCGCGGACGAGCGCCTCCGCCACCGTGGGCCGCGGAGTGTCACCCACGAGCAGCACCCAGCCCCCGGCCCCACCCTGCAGGTCGAGTGCGTCGGGACCTCCGGGCATGGAGGCATCAGGAGGCGGTGCGGCGTGCAGGTAGGCAACCATGGATTCCCTATTCTTCCAGGGATCCCTTGCGAATGTACAACCTGCCCCCAAGTCCCTGGATTCGTTGGGTTTTGGCCAGGCTGCATCCCAAGCTAGGGTGCGCGCCCATGACGCGCCTCGGACTCCTGCTCGCCCTCCTCGCCGTGCCCGGACTGGCCTCCGCCCAGGATGCCGAAGTGTCCTTCTCACAGGAGGACCCGCTGGGCTCCGTGGTGGCGCCGGTGATGCTGCCCGCGGGGGCGACGGCGCTCTATGGCTACACGGGCGCGCCGGAGGTGGGCCTGGGGTTCCGGCAGGGCCTGGGCGCGTTGGAGGTGGAGGCGCGGGCGCGCTTCGACTGGTTCAAGCTGGGCGCGTCGCTGGAGCTCGTGGGCCGCAAGGAGGTGGTGCGGAGCGGGGCGTTCAGGCTGGCGCCGACGCTGGGCGTGGGCCTGGTGCTCAACTCCGGCTCCACGTACATGGACGACGACAACTTCTCCGGCGTGCTGGTGCGCATCCTGCCGGGGATGGTGGCGGGCTACCGGGTGGCGGACACCGTGGTGGTGCTGGGCCTGGTGGACCTGCCCATCGACCTGGGGCTCACGGGCGACAAGCAGCGGCGCTTCCAGGCGCTGGGAGGCTTTGGCGTGGAGGTCTACCTGGGCGGCAACCTGTCGCTGCTCGCGGCGGGACAGGTAGGCGTGGAGACGTTCCAGGAGCGCGCGGGCGCGGGCCACACGCGGCTGGGGCTCACGGGGCGCGTGGGCCTGGGGACGCGGCTGTTCTGACTAGAAGTCCGGCGGAGGGCTCTGGCGCGGCGTGCCCATCAGTTCGAGCGCACGCAGCGCGACGCGGATGAGCGTCTGGGCGCACGGCTCACAGCCTCCGCCGCAGCAGTGGGGCCAGCGTCCTTCGGGGTTGCGCAGGAGCGGCCGCACGCTGGACTGGTAGTAGCTGGGGAACTGGAGTTCCTCGCTCGCTCGCGCGAGCGCGTCATCGAGGGACAGGGGCGAGGGGACGGGAACGTCGGACACGCTCCCGTTCATACCAGCTCAGAGCAGTGACGTCTGCGCCGGGGCCTCTGTCGCGGCGCCGTCCGCGGGCTGGCAGTGCGAACACCAATGCGTGTTGCGTCCGCCGATGCGCAGGTGAGACACGGGCGTGGCGCAGCGGGGACAAGGCGCTCCCGTCTTGCCGAAGATGTTGCGCCGGTGCTTCGCCTGCCCCTGCACACCGAACAGGTCGCGCTGCGTGCCGCGCAGCCGCAGGCCCTCTTCCAGCACGTCGCGGATGCCCTGGTGCAGCCGGACGACTTCCGTCGGGGACAGCGACGATGCGAGCCGCCGGGGTTCGATGCCCGCGACCCACATGCTCTCGTCCGCGTCGCGGTTGCCCAGCCCCGCGAGCACGCGCTGATTCAAGAGCACCGTCTTGAGCGGGCTGCGCCTGCGGCGAAGCTGCTTCGCCAGGACCTCCGGAGTGAAGGCCTCGTCGAGCGCCTCCGGTCCCAGCTCCTCCAGTTTGAGCTGCGAGGCCAGCAGCGCTGTCGGCCCCAGCGCCACGCGCGCGTAGCCCAGCGTGTCGGTGAGCTGGAGTTCCTCGTCGCCCTCCAGCGTGAGGACCACGAGCGTCGCGGGAGGCCGTTCGCTTCCCACGGGCCGCAGCTGCAGTTCGCCCCAGAGCATGAAGTGCAGCGCGAGCGTCTGCCCGTCGTCCAACGTGAGCAGCATGAACTTCGCGCGCCGCTCGGCCGCGAGCACCTTGCGGCCACTGAGGTTCTGGATGAAGTCCGGCGGAGAGGCGAAGCGCACCGCCGCGGGCATCAGCACCTCCGCGCCCACGAAGCGCCGGCCCACGACGGCCTGCTTCAGGTCTCGGATGATGATTTCGACTTCAGGGACTTCCGCCACGCGCAGCCTCCCCACGGGTCACAACGTAGGAAGGCTGCGAGGTAACGCCATGGGTTGAGCCCTGCTGAGCGCGTGCCTCGTCCGACCGCCGGGCGTCCGGCCGGACAAGGGGGCACCGCCCTGCCCTACCCCACGTCAGGCGCGCACCGTCACCTCGTGCACGTCGCGCTCCAGTTCCCGCGCGTCCACCTCCACGTCGAGGAAGTGCGCCATCGTCTCGCGCTGCGTGAGCGAATGGCTGTCCAGCGCCACCGTGCGGAAGTTGCCACCCTTCGCCAGGGCACACAGCAGCAGGAGCTGATCACACAGGTGCTCGCCCACGGGCACGCCTGCGTCCAGGTAGCGCTTCACCTTCGCGGCGACCTCCTCGGCCACGACTTCCGCGCGCTTGCCGCGTTCACCGAAGCCGGTGAAGACCTCCGTCACGTGCTCGCTCTCCACTTCGACGCGCAGCACGTTGCCCGGACCGAAGGCGCGCTTGAGTTCCTCCGGCCGCTGCTGATCCGGACGCAGCTTCAGCGCGGCGGCCACGGTGTCCAGCTCGCGCTTCGCCACGTCGAAGGGGATGGCCGCCACCTGGGCCACGGCCTCCGTGCGCAGCACCCGGCCGCGCTCCAGCAACTGGAGCGGCTGGAGCTTCGCGGGATGGATGTCCACGCGGAACCGGCCCCCGCCCGCCGGATAGTAGCCGGGCCGCTCCAGCGTCACGTCCACGCGCGGGCCCATGCGGCGCAGGAGCGGCAGGTACGCCTTCTCCAGGAACTCGAACGGCGGCGCCGCCGGGTTGTGCGTCCCGCCCTCCAGCATCAGCGTGGAGGCCCCTTCCGCGTGCAGCAGCGCGGGCAGCACCGTCTGGAGCACCAGCGTCGCGCTGCCCGCCGTGCCCACCGCGAAGTGGTAGTTGCCCGCCGACAGCGCGCGCGGACGGAAGGACAGCTGCTTGGAGCCCAACTCCGCGCCCGTCACCTCCGCGGCGCCCACGGCCTCCGCGGCCTTGAGCGCGGTGAGGTGCTGGCGCAGCAGGCCCGGCTTGGCGCGGCCCGCGCGCACGTTGACCATCTCGAACGGAGTGCCCGTCACCAGCGACAGCGCCAGCGCGGTGCGCAGCACCTGGCCGCCCCCTTCCCCCTGTGAACCATCGATGCGAACCATGTGCGTGGTGCTCCTTTGCGCGCTCGCGGACGTGCGCAGCATCCCATCCCTGATTTCAAAAAATAGCGGCGCCCGCTCCCCCACCCTTAACGGCCGCTTTCGCGGACCTCTTGGGGGGAACGGGCGCCTCGGCGTCTTCATCCCGGCATGTGCACCTCCGCAGGACGGCGGGTGGGGTTACCCTTCGGCTATCCCTTCACGCACACCACCTGCTTCAGCGTGTGGACGACCTCCACCAGGTCCGCCTGCGCGGCCATCACGGCGTCGATGGACTTGTACGCGGCCGGCGTCTCGTCAATCACGTCCACGTCCTTGCGGCACTCCACGCCCGCGGTCGCCTTCGCGTGGTCATCCAGCGTGAAGCGCTTCTTCGCCGCTTCGCGCGACATCGCCCGGCCCGCGCCGTGGCTGCACGAGTGGAAGGCATCCGCGTTTCCCTTCCCGCGGACGATGTAGGAACGGGCCCCCATGCTGCCGGGGATGATTCCCATGTCGCCTTCGCGCGCCCGCACCGCGCCCTTGCGGGTCACGAAGCAGTTCTTTCCGAAGTGGTGCTCGCGCGAGATGTAGTTGTGGTGGCAGTTCACCGCGGACTCGGACAGCTCGAACGGAGGCAGCTCACCGCTCGCCTTCAGGGCCTCCACCGCCGAGTGCAGCATGAGCTCGCGGTTCATCGCCGCGAAGTCCTGCGCCCAGCTCACCGCGAACACGTAGTCGTCGAAGTGCTCCGTCCCCTCCGGCAGGTACGCCAGGTCCGCGTCCGGCAGGCGGATGAAGAAGCGCTCCATGTCCTGCTTCGCCAGCTCGATGAAGTGGCTTCCGATGCGGTTACCCACGCCGCGCGACCCCGAGTGCAGCATCAGCCACACGCCGTCCGACTCATCGACGCACAGCTCGATGAAGTGGTTACCCGTTCCCAGCGTTCCCAGGTGCGCCAGCTCCGGCCCACGGCCGATGCGAGGATGCTTCGCGACGATACGGGCGTACCCTTCCGCCAGGCGGGCCCAGGCACCGGTATGCGTCGCGGGCGAGTCCTTCCACGCGCCACGGTCATTCCGGCCGCCGTTGTCCGTACGGCCGTGCGGAACCGCCGCCTCGATGGCCGAGCGCACCCCGCGCAGCGAGTCCGGCAGCTGATCCGCGCGCAGCGTCGTGCGCACGGCGATCATCCCGCATCCGATGTCCACGCCCACCGCCGCCGGCACCACCGCGCCCACCGTGGGCACCACGCTCCCGACCGTCGCGCCGTAACCGCGGTGCACGTCCGGCATCGCGGCGATCCACTTGTGGATGAAGGGCAGGCCGCGGAGGTTGCGAAGCTGCTTCTTCGCCTCGTCCTCGAACGGCACCCCCACCGTCCACGTCTTGATGGGGCGACCCGCTTCGTCCGACATCACTTCGTAGTTCGCGTTCGTCCGGTCCATGGCACTGCACCTTTCGGTCGTTCGACCAGGCTCTGTGTCCCGGTCACGTGGGGGAGCTAGAGCAGCCGGCGTGCCAACGCCGTTCCCGAGGGGAGTACCCGGGGTGGGCTGGAAATCCATATCCCATGGGATAAATACGTATCCTGATGGCTCAAAAGGCGAAGGCACGGCGGACGGTCGTCATCGGGATGCTGGGGACGACGCTGGACACGGGGATGGGGGCGAACCGCTGGACGCGGTGGAGGCCCACGGTGTCGCTGTGCCAGCAGGAGGACCTGCTGGTGCACCGGCTGGAGCTGCTGCACCCGCCCCACGGGACGTCACTGGCGGCGGTCATCCGGGACGACATCTCGCAGGTGTCCCCGGAGACGCAGGTGCGGCTCACGTCCCTGCCCATCCGGGATCCGTGGAACCTGGAGGAGACCTACGGCGCGCTGCTGGACCACGTGCGCGCGCACGCCTTCCATCCGGAGGAAGAGGACTACCTGGTGCACATCACCACGGGCACGCACATCGCGCAGATCTGCATGTTCCTCCTGGTGGAGAGCCGGCTGATTCCGGGCCGGCTGGTGCAGACGTCTCCGGGCAAGGGGAAGGACCACGGGGCGGTGGGCACGCACGCCATCATCGACCTGGACCTGTCGAACTACGACACGCTGGCGGCGCGCTTCCGGCAACAGCAGCGTGAGGGCCTGTCGTTCCTCAAGTCCGGCATCGACACGCACAACGCCGCGTTCAACCGGATCATCGAGCGGATTGAACAGGTGGCGGTTCAATCCCGAGCGCCGCTGCTGCTGACGGGCCCCACGGGCGCGGGCAAGTCGCGGCTCGCGAAGCGCATCTACGCGCTGAAGAAGGCGCGCAACCAGGTGACGGGCCCGTTCGTGGACCTGAACTGCGCCACGCTGCGCGGCGACGGCGCCATGTCCACGCTCTTCGGTCACGTGAAGGGCGCGTTCACGGGCGCGGTGGGAGACCGGCCCGGACTGATGCGGCAGGCGAACAGCGGCGTGCTGTTCCTGGACGAGATTGGAGAGCTGGGCGCGGACGAGCAGGCCATGTTGCTGCGCGCGCTGGAGGACAAGCGGTTCCTGCCGGTGGGCGCGGACAAGGAGGCGGAGAGTGACTTCCAACTCATCGCGGGGACGAACCGCGACCTCCAACTGGACGTGGAGCGGGGGCGGTTCCGCGAGGACCTGCTCGCTCGCATCAACCTGTGGACCTTCCGGCTGCCCGCGCTGCGCGAACGTCCGGAGGACATCGCGCCCAACCTGCAATACGAACTGGATCAGGCGTCGCAGGCGCTGGGGACGCGGGTGACGATGAGCAAGGAGGCGCAGGAGTATTTCCTGCGCTTCGCCACGTCCCCCGAGGCCCGGTGGAGCGGCAACTTCCGCGACCTCAACGCGGCGGTGCTGCGCATGTCCACGCTGGCGGATGGCGGGCGCATGACCCGCGACGTGGTGGACGAGGAGCTGGACCGCCTGCGAGCACAGTGGCGCCCCGCGGGCGCGGCGGCGACGTCCGCGGGCGAGGACGTGCTGGTGGAGGTGATGGGCGCGGTGCGGGCCGAGGAGCTGGACCGGTTCGACCGGGTGCAGCTCGCGGATGTGGTGACGGTGTGCCGCTCCGCGCGCTCGTTGTCGGACGCGGGCCGGACGTTGTTCGCTCAGTCACGTGCGCAGAAGAAGAGCGTCAACGACGCGGACCGGCTCCGGAAGTACCTGGCGCGCTTCGGGCTGACCTGGGCGGATGTGAGCGGTCGCGACGCGGAGTGACTCAGCCCCCGTGGGCCCGGCTGGGTGGGCCCACGGGAGAGGCTGGCGTCAGCGGAAGGCATCCGCCATGGCCCGGCATTGCGGCGTGGACAGGGCCTCATCGGGAACCCGGACCGTCCCTTCATCGGGAGAGGACGGGACGGGCGCGGGCGGTGCCGCGGGCGCGTTCACGCTGCTCAGCCACGCGGGCGGCACCGTGCATTCGACGGTGAGGGGGCCTTGGAACGTCGCGCGCACGCTGCCGTCCTTCCCGCGCACCTCGCCCTTCGCCTGCTTCCCGGTGACGGTCAGGTCCAGGGTGCCCTCGTCCATCATCATCGCGGGCCCGTTGGGCTGCTGGTAGTCCACCACCACGAGGCCCGGGCCAATCGCCGTCTGCGGGATGATCCGCGCGGTGGCGTGCTTCGACTTCAAGAACTTCTCGTCCACCGCCATGCGGAAGCGCCAGGTCCCCCCATCTTCTGCCTGCGCATTCAGCGCGACCAGCATCAGGGGCACAGGCGGCTCCCCCAGGAAGTCGGCGATGAACCGCACGGACGGGGCCGAGTAGGTGCTCTTGTCCATCCGCACCGTGGCCGCGCCGCGTGGCTGGGGAAGCTCCGCCGCCGTGAGGGCCTCACGCGACGTCACCCGCTCCTCCTTCGACTTCGCGCAGGCGTTCAACAGCAGCGCCACCATCAGGGCCCCGTGCCGCATGCTCAGCACCCCACCCGCAGGACCATGGCGCTGACGGTGGTGTTGTCGTTCTCCTTCAGCTCGTCCACCGCGCCCGCCGGATCCATGTCCAGGTAGACGTAGTACGTGGTGAACGGCAGCGTCGCCGGCACCGTGAAGCCCAGCGAGTAGATGCCCTCCGAGAACGCCCCCAGCGAGTGGTTGAACGTGCCCACCACGTTGGTGGACTCGTAGTAGCCGTTCGGCGGTGCCGTCGGGCTCAGGCGCACGCGCATCGAGTAGGACGACACGGCCGCGTTGCCCATGTTGCCCACGTAGAACTTCACGCTCTGCGTCGTGCCCCGGCACACCGTCTTCGTTCCGGCCGGATCCAGCGTCTGCGTCACGTCCCCCACCACGCCCATGGAGGACGGCAGCAGGTTCGGCTTCGTCACCGAATAGCCGTACAGCGTGTTCATGCCCTGCGCGTTCGTGGGCCACAGCGTGGAGGACTCGTAGCCGCCCGTCACCAGGTGCGGCGGCGAGGTGCGCAGGATGCTGTGCCCGCCTTCGTGCTTGAAGCCGAAGAAGTGCCCCGCCTCGTGCACGAACGTGCTCCGGCCCGACGTGCCGAACGCATTGCCGGTGCGCGGCGTGAAGTCCAGGTCGCTGGCGATGCAGACGTCCGCCTCGTCGATGCCGTTGGCCCCGATGAAGCACAACCCCACGACCGAGTACGTCACGCCGTTGTTCCCGTCGATGGACGCCCGGTCACACAGGCCGATCTCGTTCTGCCCGTCGCTGTGGTCCAGCGAGCAGTCCGTCGCCGCGTTCACGTTGAAGCCACTGACGATGTGAGACAGGTCGTCCCACTGCCGCAAGCCGTTCCAGTACGCCGTGTTGACGTTGCCGGAGTCCGGGATGCTGCACCGGTTCCGGTACACGGCCGGCCCGCTGTACCACTTCACCGGCATCCCGTTGCACGTGTCCCAGGCGGCGGCGCCCGCCTCCATGCCGCCCAGCACCAGTGCCGCGACGACGCCCACGAATGTCGTTGTCTTCATGGCGGACCTCATCACGGCTGGCCGGGCGGGATGTCCCGCTCGGGCTGGAGGGGAACGGCACCCGGCACCACGGACGCGCCCGCGGCGGGCGTCACCGGCACGGACATCGACGATGCGGTGGTGACGGGCTCCTCGCGGAACGCTCCCGTCACGGAGAGCCCGCGCGCGCGCAGGTGATTCTGGAGCAGCGAGAGGAACGCCTCGCTCTCCATTCCCTCTGGAGCCCCCCGAGCCTGCGCCTCCGCGCGCAGCGCCGGACGGGCACCCATCAGGTCCACCGTCTCGAACACCGGCGCCGTCTGCCGCACCCCCGCCGAGCCCAGGCCCGCCA